>CAYSGX010000190.1:0-6248 GCA_964430605.1 uncultured Chitinophagaceae bacterium | reverse complement strand
AATGGCATAAGCAATACAGGTTCCGGTATCCATAGAAATTAAAGAGCCATTAATGCGCTCGGCAATATCGCCTTTCCATGGTTCGAAATCTTTAAAGCGGTGGGCAATAATAGCTTCACCCTGCGAAACCGTTAAAAGATTATTTCTTAAACCGATTAAACCTCTCGAAGGAATATTAAACTCTAAGTGAATAAAATCACCTTTAGGCTGCATTACCAGCAACTCACCTTTACGCATGGTAACCTGTTCGATAATTTTTCCTGAAGCCGATTCGGGCGCATCAATAGTCAGTATCTCTACAGGTTCATTCTTCTTGCCGTCAATTTCTTTTATGATTACTCTGGGTTGCCCTACTTGTAATTCATAACCCTCGCGTCTCATGGTTTCAATCAGCACCGATAAATGCAGAATACCTCTTCCGAATACAATATAAGAATCGGGAGAATCGGTTTCTTCTACACGCAATGCCAAATTCTTTTCAATCTCTTTAAACAAGCGGTCTCTCAAGTGGCGGGAAGTTACAAACTGCCCCTCTTTTCCGAAGAAAGGCGAATCGTTAACGGTGAAATACATGCTCAATGTAGGCTCATCTATAGATATAGGTGCCAATGCCTCAGGATTTTCAAAATCTGCAATGGTATCGCCAATTTCAAAGCCTTCAATACCCGATACGGCACAAAGGTCGCCACACTGCACTTCTTCTACTTTAATCTTACCCATTCCCTCGAAAGTGAACAACTCTTTAATACGGCTTTTCACTACTTTACCATCTCTTTTTACCAGAGAAACAGGCGTGTTGGTTTTTACGCTGCCTCTCACAACTCTCCCAATAGCAATACGGCCTATGTACGCTGAATAATCAAGTGAAGTAACCTGTAACTGCACCGTGCCTTCTACAATTTTCGGTGCCGGAACGTGTTCAACAATCATGTCAAGTAAAGCAAAAATATCTTCGGTTTTTACTTTCCAGTCGTTGCTCATCCAGCCCCATTTAGCCGAACCGTAAACGGTAGGGAAATCTAATTGCTCTTCGGTAGCATCTAAATTGTACATCAAATCAAACATTTGCTCATGCACTTCATCGGGGCGGCAATTTTCTTTATCTACTTTATTTACTACTACTAATGGTTTTAAGCCTAAAGCCAATGCTTTAGATAACACATAGCGTGTTTGAGGCATAGCGCCTTCAAAAGCATCTACTAACACAAGCGCTCCATCGGCCATGTTTAACACCCGCTCTACTTCACCGCCAAAGTCGGCGTGACCGGGAGTGTCTATGATATTAATTTTGGTGCCTTTATAGTTTACCGAAACGTTTTTAGAAACAATGGTAATGCCCCGCTCTCTTTCCAATTCGTTATTATCGAGTATCAGTTCGCCTTTAACTTCGTGGTCTTTAAATACCTTACAGGCGTGAATAATTTTGTCAACCAAAGTCGTTTTGCCGTGGTCAACGTGGGCAATAATTGCAATGTTACGGATAGATGAAATCATAAAAATTTTTAAATGAGGGCGCAAAGATACGGATAAAAACCTGCCTGAACCTTAATGTAAGGCAAGTTTTCACTATTTCATAACATAATGAGTAATAAGCTAAAACAACAAAAGCTACCCAACATGCGGGTAGCTTTTGTTGTTTCTGAAAAGAAATTCTAGAATTTAAAAGAAACACCTATATGCACCGGAGCCAATGATGCACCGCCAACTTCGCCCATTAATGCAATTCTTGGGGCGAAATACCAGCGAATACCCAAAGCACTATTCCATCTGAAACGGTTGATGTTTCTGCCCCAACCCCAGCCTGTGCCGGTAAAAACTTCGTAGCCGAAACCTAATGTGTAGTACAAATCAATCACATCGCTTTTCAGGTCTTTTTCAACTTTATCATCAAGCAACTGCCACCAGTTAAAGTTTCCACGAGCACCAAAGTTGATACCGGTATAGTTTCCATTTAACATTACTCCTGCATAAGGACCTACATCGGCATACTTATGTACGGCAAAGTCTAAGTTTACCCCAACAGGAAAGGCATATCCAGCACCATAGTAGCCCCAATTACCTGCTCCGATAAACGGACTTAAAATAATATCACCTTTTTCGTGAGCCTGAGCTTGCGTCTTTTCAGTTAATATAAAAACCAGTAATGACAGTAATAAAGCAAATAAAGTTAGTTTTTTCATAAATTGTATATTTTGTATGCAAAAGTAGCTTTTAATAATTTAGTGTGTTACAATTGGTTTATGTTGAATTTGAAGAACGATTAATATTTCAATTAAAACAATTCTCGTGGCGAAAATATAAAAGATGTTATTAGGTGCAAAAAAAACGCCCCGAAATTTTCGAGGCGTTTAAAATTATTATCAGTTATATTGTTATAGAAGAATAGCCGCAATTACTGCAATGTATAAAATCCAGAATAATAAGCCAATTGCACCCAAGATGATACCTGCAAGAGCCATACCCCTTCTTGAAGTACCTTTCTTCAATGCAATAACACCAAGTACAATACCCGCTACACCAAACAAGAATGAACCGTAGTAACTAACCAAAGCCAAAATACCTGATACTAAAGCACAAATAGCTAAAATATCGGCAACATCCATAGCGTTAGAAACTTTTTCAGAATACTTGTTTAGCATTTTACCGAAAATTCTCATTTTCAATTTGTCCATGAAAGACAATTTGTCTTCATTTACATTTAATGACTTTAAGTTGTTAGCAGTTCTTTGTAATGTTTTCTTTGCGAAAGCGTCTTCAGTAGAAGCGGTAAGTTCTTCAAACTGTTGTGCTAACTTTTGAGTATTGGCATTAAATTTTGCAACAACTTTTGATTTTGGTGCTGCTTGTTCGGGAGCTTCTGTAGCGGCAACTACTGCTATTACATTTTCTTCAGTAATTGCATTAGTTTCTGCAACAGCTACTTCATTTTTGTTTTCTGTAGCTCTTGGTTTTGAGGTTGCTACTTCCATATCGGAAGCGCTGCCAATACGATTCATGTTTACTGAACTACAAGAAAACAAGAAAGTTGATAATGCAAGCGTGGTTGCATAAAGAGATAATCTTTTCATAGTTATTAGTTTTTAAGTTTTAAAATTGGTTCCGTTTCAAAAATAGGTAAATTGATATTTACTAAAAAAATAAAGTTTTCATAAGGTATGTGTTGATAAAAAAGACAGCGACTAAAAACCTAATAAAAACAAGTGGTTCAATAAAATTTTCGGGAAATAAAATACGAACATTGACGTAAGCAATCAAAAGGCAGAAACCTGCGCTTCAGAAGCAATTTTTCTTACCAAGCCCTGCAATACACTGCCCGGCCCGGTTTCAATAAATTGTGTAATACCATTTTGATGCATATTACGAACAGTTTGTGTCCAGCGTACCGGAGCGGTAAGTTGTTTTATAAGGTTATCTTTTATTTCAGCAGCATTGCTTACAGGCAGCGCGTTATAGTTTTGATATACAAGGCAAACCGGCTCACTGAAAACAGTGTTGGCAATGGCTTCTTCCAGTTGCTTTTGCGCAGGCAACATCAATGGCGAATGAAACGCGCCTGCAACATTCAGAGGCAGCACTCTTTTTGCTCCCGCTTCTTTTAAAAACACGGTAGCTTTTTCTATGCCCGATGTTGTGCCTGAAATAACTAACTGCCCGGGACAATTGAAATTGGCAGGCACTACAATATCATCGGTAACTAAAGCGCAAGCGGCTTCTACTTTTTCATCGTCCAAACCCAACACCGCAGCCATAGTGGAAGGTTGCAGTTCACAGGCATATTGCATTGCCTTTGCCCGCAACGAAACCAATTTCAAAGCATCTTCAAACTGCAAAGTTTTGTTGGCTACCAGGGCTGAAAATTCGCCCAATGAATGTCCCGCTACTGCATTGGGAATCAGTTCATTTTCAGCAGCTAAAAAAAGAATTACCGAATGCAGAAAAACGGCAGGCTGTGTAACATTGGTTTGCTTTAGCTGTTCATCGGTTCCGCCAAACATAATATCGGTAATGCGGAAACCCATAATTTCATTGGCTTGCCCGAATAATTCTTTTGCTTTGGCATTGGTTTCATAAAGTTCTTTACCCATACCTGAAAACTGTGAGCCTTGCCCAGGGAAAATATATGCTGTCATTTCGATGTTTTAAGTTTAATGTTTAGGATTTGTTTTTTCTTCAACAACTTTTCCTGCCGCGCCAAGCGTGCGCATTTTAAAACCAATGAATAATAAAAACAAACTGAGCAGTATGGTATAAAATCCTACCATGAAATTCAGCGGATTGTTTCCTGCAAAAGGATTGGCGTAGATAATTATTGCAAAGCCTAATGATAATACACCATTAATGATTAAAAATATTCTCAACGGGCCGGGCTTAATGGCTACTACAAATTGAACAATACCCATTGTTAATGCCCATGCGGCTATTACCAATGAGAAATATTTTGCGGCAGCATGTGTGTTTAGAATAATTATAGTGCCCAGTATTAAATCAAGCAGCGCAATGGGCAGTATTACATACCAGTTAGAAATATTTTTACGCAGCGATAATACTACCAGGCCTGTAACAATGCCCAAGCCTAATTCCATAAAGCCGAGATAAGACATTAAGGTATCGGGTGTGATAAGTGGTGTGCTTACGGCTATTATTCCGAAGATAAGTAAAAGAAATCCTCTGATACTTACTGTCCACCATAGTTTACTGAAGAATGTTTGCATGTAACTATAATTTTAAGCGTGTAATATTTTATAAACTAATTCTTTTATGAGGGGCTCTTTATCGTTGCTATATCCTACCCCTTTCACTTTTAAATCATATTCCAAAAGCACATCGAATATCTTCTCGGTTTTTTCTCTGTTGAAATACTTTTGATATTCTTTATAATCTTGTTCCTGATAGTAATTGAGATACATTGCTTTTTTAGCGGCCGCGTCATTTCCGCAGGCTAAATATTGCAGGGCTTTTACAAAAAAAGAATTGAGTGTGCCCACCACTAAGACCATAGGATTTTCCTTGGGGTTTTTCATAAAATAATCGGCAATCTTGTAAGCTCTTAACTTATCGTTGTGTGCAATGGCTTTCTGCAATTCAAAAATATTGTACTCTTTACTGATGCCGATAAATTTTTCGATATGTTCAACATTTATGGCTTCGCTTTTGGGTACATTGAGCGCCAGCTTTTCTACTTCATTTTCAATTTTAGATAAATCGTTGCCCAGATACTCTACCAGTGTAGCCACCGCTTTGGCATCTATTTTATGCTGATGCTTTTTTACAATGTCATTTACAAAAGCGGGCAGTTGATTATCATACAGCAATTTAGAATCGAGCACTACTTGCTTGCTTACGGCATCTTTCCAAAATTTGGTGCGTTTATCAAGGGTTTTGTATTTATAGTCAACCACAAAAATGGTTGACTTCACGGGGTTCTTTACATACTTGTCTAAATCTTCGATGCCTTTCATGGTTTGCGCTTCTTTCAGAATCACTACCTGATGATTGGCCATCATGGGGTAGCGCATAAGCATGTCAATGAGGGTTTTGGCATCTACATCTTTACCATACACTATGGTTTGGTTAAAACTTCTTTCGCCTTCATCTAAAACATTGTTTTGTATGTAGTCTGAAACTTTGTCTATGAAATAAGGCTCTTCTCCCTGCAGGAAGTAAACAGGATGATAAATTTTATTTTTCAGGTCTGATAAAATCTCTTCGTAGGTCATTATTAATAGCGCAATTAAAATCTCAAATGTTTCACAGTGTTGCCGTTGTTGATGAGTTGTTTCAATGAGGCAATACCAATGTCTAAATGTCTGTCGGCAAAGTTATTGGTTACAACGGCATCGCTCTCGGCAGTTTTTACACCATCGGGTATCATGGGCTGGTCTGAAACCAAAAGTAAAGCGCCTGCCGGAATTTTATTGGCAAAAGCTGTGATGAATATCGTAGCCGTTTCCATATCTATTGCCATGCAGCGCAACTTCCGCAGGTATTCTTTAAAGTCTTCATCGTGTTCCCACACACGCCTGTTGGTGGTATATACAGTGCCTGTCCAGTAATCGTTTTCAAAATCCCTGATGGTGGTAGAAATGGCTTTCTGCAAAGCGAATGAAGGCAAAGCGGGCACTTCGGCAGGCAGGTAATCGTTGCTGGTGCCTTCGCCTCTTATAGCTGCAATAGGCAGAATTAAATTGCCAATTTCATTCTTCATTTTTAAGCCGCCACATTTCCCCAAAAACAAACAGGCGCGGGGC
>CAYSGX010000189.1:2992-6273 GCA_964430605.1 uncultured Chitinophagaceae bacterium | reverse complement strand
CCAAATCTTCGGAATTGTACGATTCAAACAAAAGCAATTTAATCCAGTCAATCAGTTCGCTCGTAGAAGGTTTCTTTTTCAGGCTGTCAATGCTTCTGATGCCATAAAAAACTTTCATGGCATTGTTCATTAATTCCTGTTTTATTTCGGGAAAATGTACGTCCAATATCTGTTTCATGGTGTCCATTTCAGGAAATCGTATATAATGAAAAATACACCTTCTCAAAAAAGCATCGGGCAGTTCTTTTTCGTTGTTGGAAGTGATAATAATAATAGGGCGATGTTTTGCCTGAATAGTTTGTTGGGTTTCATAAACATAAAATTCCATTTTGTCTAATTCAAGCAATAAATCATTCGGAAATTCTATATCTGCTTTGTCAATTTCATCTATCAGCAATACTACCTGTTCATCGCTTTCAAAAGCCTCCCACAGTTTTCCTTTTCTAATATAGTTAGCAATATCATGCACTTTATCCGAACCTAATTGCGAATCTCTTAATCTTGATACGGCATCATATTCATATAATCCTTGTTGTGCGGTAGTAGTAGATTTTACATGCCATGTAATAATATGCTTTTGCAACGCCCTTGAAATTTCGTGTGCTAAAAGTGTTTTTCCCGTTCCGGGTTCGCCTTTTACCAAAAGCGGCTTTTGCAGATGAATAGCTGCATTTACGGCAATCTGCAATTCTCTTGTTGCAATATAATTTTCTGTACCCTGAAATTTCATGTTGCAAAGGTAATTATTGAAGCTGTCTCAAAATGTTGAATTGTTAAATTTTTATAAAAGAAAGAAAAATGAATAAAACTTTAAAAACTTTTTAAGTTTCCCAAGTTTTTATTTTTACCTTCGCTCTGTCATATCCAAGAAAAGTAACTGTTGATTTTTCAGGTTAATTAATTTCTTAGATTTGCGCCAATATTTAACGATAGATTAACATGGGGCGGTTCGGTAATTTTAAATTTTATTCCATGAGACATTTCATTGTTTCTGTAGTTTTGGCATTGTCTGTATCAACATTATTTGCGCAGCAAGCAGTTGTAAAAGGAAACATTAAAGATGCCAAAACTTCAGAGCCGCTTATTGGCGTAAATGTTTTAGTCGGCAAAGAAAACGGAGCGGTTACTGATATAAACGGCAGCTACCAGATTGAACTGCCTGCGGGCGAATATAAAATTGAAGTCAGCTATATAGGATACGAAACCGTATCTCAAAAAATTTTGCTGCCAGATGGCGAAACCAAAACGCTTGATTATAATCTGAAAGAATCGGCAAAGCAACTTGATTTAGTTACGGTTTCAGGTTCTAAATATGAAAGAAATCTTTCGGAAGAAACGGTTTCTATTGAGGTGCTGAAAAGCGGTTTATTACAAAATTCAAATGTTGTTACACTAAACGAAGGCATGGATAAAATTGCCGGAGTAGTAGTGGTAGATAATCAGGCAACCATAAGAGGCGGCAGCGGCTATTCTTTTGGTGTGGGCAGCCGTGTGCAGTTGATGATTGATGATATTCCTACGCTAAGTGTAGATAGAGGCGAAATTCGCTGGAACAGCGTGCCTATGGAATTGATGGATCAGGTAGAGGTTTTAAAATCGGCATCTTCTGCCTTGTACGGGGCTTCTGCTTTAAACGGGGTGGTGAATGTGCGCACCGGCTATGCAAAAGAAAAGCCCGAAACAGAAGCCTTAATTTACACGCAATTTTACGGTGCTCCAAAAAGAGATTCTGCCCATTGGTGGAAAGATGATAACATCAATTTCCCGTTACGTTATGGCGCACAGATTGCCCACAAGCAACGATTCGGGCAACATGATTTTTCTTTTGGGGCTAATTTCAACAAATCAGTAGGTTTTATAAGATTGCTTGATGTTGGGCACAGAAGGCTTACTTTGAAATATCGCTACAGAGCAAAAAATGTTGAAGGCTTAACGATGGGTATTAGCGCCAATCTGATGGATAGCGAGGAGGCCGATTATTTTTTCTGGAACGGATATACTACCGATGCCTATATCCCTTTTGGCTCTAAAGGTCCCAGAGATAAAGGCACTATCAGTGTACAAAAAAGACGTACCGTGATGATTGACCCTTGGGTGAAATACAACGATAAATTCGGAAACGCACATACATTCAGAAACCGTTTTTATTATGCCAATTTAGTTTTTACAGAAGACAATCCGAGAGCCTATCAGTGGTTTTCGGAATACCAGTTTCAGCGCACATTCAAATTCGGGCTGTCGGTTACTGCCGGAGCAACGGCACAATTTTCAAAACTCGATAATCCGGTAGAGTTGGGCATCAGAAGAAGCGATAATATATCGGGTTATGTACAGCTCGATTATAAAATAAAACGATTCAATTTTGTTGCGGGCATCAGGCAGGAATATTTCACGTTAGATACCTTTAAAATTTTCACTTCTATACAGCATCTTAGAGAAGACAGCAGTGTAGTTAACAGACCTATTATGAATGGTGGTATAAATTATCGTGCTGCCAAGGCTACCTGGTTAAGATTTAATTATTCCGATGGATTCCGCTTTCCGAGCCTTGCCGAGCGTTTTGCCGATGAAACCCTTACTCAAGGCATTAGCGTATTGCCCAATCCCGATTTAAAGCCCGAATATGGCTTTAATACTGAACTGGGTTTAAAACAAGGCATAAAAGTTAAAAACTGGCTGGGCTATGCCGATGTCTCTTTTTTCTGGATGGAATATTGGGATATGATAGAATATGGAATTGATTTTGTTAATGGCCGACTGGGCTTTGTTGCCAATAACGTAAGCCGAGCACGCATTGCCGGTTACGAAGTATCATTAATCGGTTCGGGCAATGTGGGCAAAATTCCTGTGCGCATCCAGTCGGGTTATACCTACAATTACGGGGTAGATTTAAATACCGATACCAGCTTGGCTAAAACAGGTACCTTTTTAAAATATTTCTTCAACAGCGTAGGCACAAAAATTACCGAACTGAAAACGGCTAACGATACCCTGCTCACCACCGCTATGCTGAAATACCGTTTTCGCCATTTAGTAAAATTTGATGTTGAATTTGATTTAGGCAGGGTAACTTTGGGCACCGAAGTGCGCTACTACAGTTTCGTAGAAAAAGTAGATGATGTGTTTGAATTTTTTATACCCGAGCTGAAAGATTATCGCACCGCCAACAGCAAAGGCGCAGTGGTATATAATCAGCGCGTCTCTTACGATTTTAAAAAATACGGAAAGTTATCTTTCATTGTAAATAATGTTACCAATAATGAATTTTCGGTGCGTCCCGC
>CAYSGX010000189.1:2382-2982 GCA_964430605.1 uncultured Chitinophagaceae bacterium | reverse complement strand
ATGGAGCCGACAAGAAGTTTTACGTTTCAGTATAGAATTAGTATTTAGCTTTTTAGTGTAATAATAACAGCTTTACAAATTCTCAATATTATTGAAAAGTTTTTCGTGTTGTTCTATAAACACTTTTTTCATAACTGATTTTACAGGTAATGGGCTTCTGAAAGTAATAGTTTCTTCAACCAATGAGTAATCTACATGCTGTGAAATTTTGAATGCCAACTCAACTTTTGTGAGTTTCATAATGGTTGCATTAATTGTTATGGTTTTATTTTCAATATTACTTTCTACTGTTGCGGGGTAAGTAAATGAGTAAGGTATAAACCCCAATTTTAAAGTTTCGTAAACAAAATAATTATTGTTACCCAAAGCATCCATTTTAGTAATGATAGGATGCACCGAAACAAATTTCTTCATATCAGACAAGTAATCGAAAATTTGTTCAGTAGGCTTGCTTAGTTTAAAGGTTAGTAGAAACTTCATTTAATTGTTTTGGAAAATCTAAGTTACTGTTTATTGAAATCTTCAGCACTAAAAGAAAAAGCCTTCTCTTACAAAGAAAAGGCTTAATACATTTTTCGGATAGCTTTTCTTACCAGTTTT
>CAYSGX010000189.1:631-2372 GCA_964430605.1 uncultured Chitinophagaceae bacterium | reverse complement strand
GGAGACAAAGCTTGGAATTAGCCGATAAGGTGGAGAGGCTATTGGCAATGGACCAGAGTCCGGAAGTGGATCTGGCCAAGGAAGAGTTGAGGAGGACAGTGGAGAAAATTCCGAACCAGTTTTCTTCTCCTTTTTGACCAATAGGTTCAGCCAATGTTTTTTTCAAATTTTCTAAAGTTTCGGTAATGCCTTTGTGTGCTTGGCTTGCCCAGTCTTTTTCATTGGCAGAAGCTTTGTCGCTTACCCAGTTTTCAATGTAAATTTTTGGTGTGTTATGGAAGAAAATATCTGAAACTGTGTATTTATACCTGCCATCTTTTACGCTTACTTCAATTGTATAGTATTCTAAGCCTTTTTTAGCTTTAGGCTGATTTGGTACAGTGGTAAACAAATCAATACGGTATTTACCTTTAATGCTTCCCGTAGCGGCATCTTTAGATTCTATAACGCTGGTTGGGTTTTTATAGTGAGTGTTAAACCAATGCTCTAAGCGTTTAAATAATTCATCTTTATTTGTTCCGGCAACCGTTACTACTTCTTCATAGCGGGCTTTTCCGGTAGTTTGGTCAATGGGCACTTGTGCAAGCAGGGTAGTGCTGTAAAAGGTAAAAGAAAGGACAATAAAAAGTTTAAATAGTTTCATAAAGTTTGTTTTGAAGCAATCAAAAATACAAATTATAACAAAGCAAGCAATAATGCAGCCATAACGGCAGATACCTTGTGGTTATTGTGTTGATAAACTCTTTATTTACCAATGGTTTCAGCCTGAAAAAGCGGATAAAAAAGCGTATCTTCACCTGGTTTTATTTCAATAACAAAAAATAATTATGAGTACAACACAAGCAAGTAATTACACAGCCGATAATATTCAGGTTTTAGAAGGGCTGGAAGCAGTACGTAAACGCCCGGCAATGTATATCGGAGATATTGGCGTTAAAGGGCTGCATCATTTGGTATATGAGGTAGTAGATAACTCTATAGATGAGGCTTTGGCCGGTCACGCCAAAACCATAGATGTTATTATACATGAAGACAATTCCATATCGGTAAAAGATGATGGAAGAGGTATTCCTACAGGAATGCACGCTAAAGAGAAAAAGTCTGCATTAGAGGTTGTTATGACCGTGTTACATGCCGGTGGTAAATTCGATAAAGACACTTATAAAGTATCGGGCGGTTTGCACGGGGTAGGGGTATCTTGCGTAAACGCGCTTTCTTCTCATTTGAAAGCCGAAGTGCATCGCGAAGGCAAAGTGTTTCAACAAGAATACAGCATTGGTAAGCCACTGTATCCTGTCAAAGAAACGGGCGTTTCTGATTACAGAGGTACAATTATTACCTTCAAGCCCGATGCGTCTATTTTTACCGCTACGGTATATAATTTTGAAATATTACAATCTCGTTTACGCGAGTTGGCCTACTTAAACAGAGGCATTAAAATTACTTTAACCGATTTACGCGAAAAACTGGAAGACGGCAGTTTCCTTACTGAAACTTTTCTTTCTGAAGGTGGCCTGCGTGAATTTGTGAAGTTCTTAGACGGCACTCGCGAGCCATTATTGAAAGAACCTATTTATGTAGAAGGGCTTAGAGATAATGTGGTGGTAGAAGTAGCTATGCAATACAATACTTCATTTTCAGAAAACATACACTCTTACGTAAATAATATTAACACTATTGAAGGTGGCGCGCACGTTGCCGGTTTCAGAAAAGCGATTACCCGTATTTTCAAGTCGTATGG
>CAYSGX010000189.1:0-621 GCA_964430605.1 uncultured Chitinophagaceae bacterium | reverse complement strand
AGCTCGTCGATGATCGCCGGGTCCGTGCAGGCGTCGACGTCGTGCACGACCTGGCATTGCTGCGCGCTGGCGGTGACGCACTGGCCGGCAAGCAGCCACTGACGCTGCGCCCGCAGCAAGAGCCCGCGGGCGAGGTGCCGGATCCTTGATGAACGCATTGGCCGACGGTAGTATCCATGCTTTCAATACAGCGGCTCCGTCGGTCTTCGCACGGACCGCCTCCTCCGGCTTGGAATCGGCCGCCTTGTCGTCGCGCACGTTGCCGGTTTCAGAAAAGCGATTACCCGTATTTTCAAGTCGTATGGCGAGAAAAACAAGCTGTTTGATAAGGTGAAATTTGATATTTCGGGAGATGATTTCAGAGAAGGGTTAACCTGCGTTATTTCAGTAAAAGTTCCTGAACCTCAATTTGAAGGACAAACCAAAACCAAACTCGGCAATAATGAAGTTAGTGGTGTAGTAGAGGTTAATGTAAGCCGTATATTGGAATCTTACCTCGAAGAACATCCTAAGGCCGCAAAAATCATTATTGAGAAAGTGATACTTGCAGCCCAGGCCCGAGCAGCAGCAGCTAAAGCCCGGCAAATGGTGCAACGCAAAAGCGTTTTAACAGGAGGTGGA
>CAYSGX010000188.1:1683-6283 GCA_964430605.1 uncultured Chitinophagaceae bacterium | reverse complement strand
TGTTACCGAACGGTTGGAACGCGAGTTCGACATGAGTATTCTCACCACTGTTCCGCAGGTATCTTATTTCTGCTATACCAATAAGGGCGAAAAAATTCACATTACCAATCCTGCCGATTTACCCGACCCCATTTATATTGACCATCTGGAAGAACCATACATTAAAGCGCAAATCATTACCAAGCCCGAATATCTCGGTTCTATTATGACCCTGTGCATTGAGAAGCGGGGCATTCTGCAAAACCAAACTTATTTAACGCCTGAACGCATAGAACTAAGTTTTGAAATTCCTTTGGCAGAAATTGTATTTGATTTTTACGACAAGCTGAAATCTATTTCGAGAGGCTATGCTTCATTCGACTACTACCCTATTGATTTCCGTGAAGGCGATTTGGTGAAAGTAGATATTTTGCTGAATGCCGAAAAAGTAGATGCTTTCTCTTCTATGATTCACCGCAGCAAGGCCTATGACTTCGGCAGAAAAATGTGTGAAAAGCTGAAAGAATTAGTGCCAAAGCAACAGTTCGTAATTGCTATTCAGGCAGCTATTGGCGCAAAAATTATTTCGCGAGAAACCATTTCTGCCATGCGCAAAGACGTTACGGCAAAATGTTACGGGGGCGATATTTCACGTAAAAGAAAACTGTTAGAAAAACAGAAAAAAGGTAAAAAACGCATGCGCCAATTTGGTAAAGTTGAAGTGCCGCAGGAGGCGTTTATTGCGGTGCTTAAATTAAATGATTGATTTTCTACCGCAAAGTACGCTAAGAGTACACGCAAAGTTTTAAAAGATTTTTTCTCTGCTTTCTTTGCGTAATTACTCTGCGAACACTGCGGTTAACTTTTATAATTTTTCAAATGATTTTATTAGACGGAAAAAAACTTGCTGACGAAATAAAACAGGAAATAGCTAAAGAAGTAGCTGCATTAATTTCCGAAGGAAAAAAACAACCGCATCTGGCTGCAATATTGGTGGGCAATGATGGCGGCAGTCTGAGCTATGTAGGGCATAAAGTAAAAGCCTGTGAACAGGTTGGTTTCAAATCAACTTTATTGCATTTTGAAGACATTTCCATAAGTGAAGATTTCCTGCTGAATGAAGTTAAAAAGCTGAATGAGAATGATGATGTGGACGGATTTATTGTGCAATTACCGTTACCAAAACATATTGATGCCGATAAGATTTTATTAGCTATCAATCCTGAAAAAGATGTGGACGGATTTCATCCCGTGAATGTCGGCAAGCTGACTTTGGGATTGCCGACTTATGTTTCAGCTACTCCGTTGGGCATTACAAAAATTTTGGAACGTTATAACATTGAAACATCAGGCAAACATTGCGTAGTAATCGGCAGAAGCAATATCGTAGGCAGACCGATGAGCATACTGATGAGCGGACAAAACAAAACAGGCAATGCTACAGTTACGGTTTGCCATTCCAAAACAAAAAACCTGAAAGAAATTTGTTTGCAGGCAGACATTATTATTGCCGCTTTAGGTAAACCCGAGTTTCTCACAGCCGATTTGGTGAAGCAAGGTGCAACAGTAATTGACGTAGGTACAACCCGCGTACCCGATGCCTCTAAAAAATCGGGTTTTGTATTGAAAGGCGATGTAAAATTTAATGAAGTAGCTCCAAAATGTTCAGCCGTTACTCCTGTCCCGGGCGGAGTAGGCCCTATGACCGTTGTTTCATTATTGCTCAATACTTTAAAAGCGGCTAAAAAGGAAGTTTATTCGTAAATTCAGAATAAAATAGTAGGTATGAGGACAGACAAAATAAAAGAAAAATTAATTTCTGAAATAGAAAAAAGTAACGATAAAGAGTTGTTAAAAGATATTTCAACGCTTTTCAAAAGTAGAAAATCTGAAAGAAAGGTACTGAAATTATCTAAAGAACAAATGGTTGCAATACAAGTGGGCATTGGGCAAATTGAAAGAGGAGAAGCAACTTCACACGAAGATTTTATGAAAGAGGTAGATGAATGGCTAAAAGAAAAATAAAACCAATTATTCTTTGGTCTAAAGAAGCCAAATTTGAATGGAAAAATATTGTTACCTATTGGCTAAACAGAAACAAGTCGAATGCCTATCCAAAAAAACTGAATAAGTTACTCAAAGAATTACTCTCATTAATTCAAAGAAATCCGCAAATTGGCAGAGATACCGAGATAAAAGATGTGAAAGCAATTTTACTATACAGTTATATTATTTTTTACAGAACATCTGAAAAAGAAATTGAAATAGTAAGTATTTGGGATGGCAGAAGAAATCCTGATGAAATGCCTGTAAAAACTAAATGACAACCCCACCATTCAATATCGCCACCCAAATTCCCGTAATGGAGCAATTCTACACCATTCAGGGGGAGGGTTTCCATGCAGGCAAAGCCGCTTATTTTATAAGGCTGGCAGGTTGTGATGTAGGCTGTGTTTGGTGCGATGTAAAAGAATCGTGGACAGTTGAAGCCAGTCAGATTCTTTCAATTGAAGACATTGTTAACGAAGCAAAAAAATATCCCGCCCGTTTAGCAGTAATAACAGGCGGTGAACCTTTAATGTATAATTGTTCTGCATTAACGCAAGCATTGCAAATAGCAGGTTTTCAGACTAATATAGAAACTTCAGGAGCATATACTTTAAGTGGTAATTGGAATTGGGTTTGTGTTTCTCCTAAAAAATTCATGAAGCCCAAAGAGGAGGTTTGTCAATTTGCAAACGAACTAAAAATAATCGTTTACAACAAAAGCGATTTTGCATGGGCAGAAGAATATGCCGCAAAGGTTTCTAAAGATTGTGTTTTATTGCTTCAGCCTGAATGGAGTGTTGCAGAAAAAACAATGCCACTGATAGTTGACTATGTGAAAGCCAACCCACAGTGGCGTGTTTCATTACAAACACATAAGTTTATGCAGATACCATAGAATCTGTTCATAATATTTGCTCTCAAATATTTTCAGGTTAAAAAGAACAAATACCAACTCTTTACCACAAAAGACACAATTTACTTGGTGTTCTTGATGGTTATTTTCTTTGGATTACAACTCGCCTGTCGGTTCTTTTATTGACTAACACAAGTACCGGATTGACATGCCCCGAAACTGCATGTTGTACCATTTGCTTTTGGCGACCATCCCGCTTGCGACAAAGCAGGATTACATTCCTGACATGGCTCTGAAGGATTGGTAGTTCCGGCACTAAAGCATTGCCCATTTATAAAGCAGGTGGATGGGTCAATAGTCATAACACAATCAGCCACACCATTATTATTTACACAAACACCAATAGTGCAGGGAATCCCGTCTTCACAAGCATTGGGATTGAGATTACAGGGGTCGCAGTCAGAAGCGGGGATACATCCATCGGCACAGTCTATCAACTGATTACAATTATCATCTATTCCGTTACTACAGATTTCCTGAGCAGCAGGATGGATATCGGAGTTATTGTCATTGCAATCTCCGTGAACTGATATATAGCCCGGTGGCTGGGTGCAACTTACTATAAAATCAAAAAAGTTGCCATAACCATCGTTATCCGTATCGGCATACCATGCAACAGGTAAGGCCGAATTATTATCATCACAGTCGAAATCATTCGCAACATATCCGCTTGGCAAACTGCAAGCTGATACAGTATTATTTGGGTCGCCATAACCATCGCCATCCAAATCGGCATACCATACACGGGGAAAGAAAGAATCATTATCATTACAATCGGAACTGTCAGCAACAAAACCGGCAGGGGCAGCACACCCTGAAAGAACAAAAACAGGATTAAACTTATCACCTAAACCATCATCATCCCTATCTCTGTAGTAGTATCTGCCTAAACTGCACAGAGGTATATTAGTCCATTCATTCCCATCAAATTGCAACACTTCTCCGTTTTGCGGCTGCTGTAGTTTCACATCAGATAAATTACCCAATGCAGGGCGTACTGCCCCTCCCCCATTACTAAGCCGGATACTGTCATTACTCAGTGAAATGGTTTGCAGTTCATTGGCCGGGTCAGCATCGGCATCATCAACATTATCAGTTGTTGCTGCTTTTTCTGCATACAATGAATAGGGAACGCTTAATAGCTGTGAAATTCCCATTTCAACATAAGATGTTCCTCCTGAAGCGTCCACTTCTACCTTAACAAAATAAGGCGCGTTGCTCCAGTAAATAGCGTTGAATATTCCATTAATAACTGTTCCGTTGCCTATTGAAAAATTTGCCAACCCGAAATCATTGGTAGATGTAACATGCGTTTCTTCATACACCGATGTGCCTGTCAGGCTTCCTTGCAACAAGCTGATACGGAATGCCACATTTTGATTAGTCAAAGGTTCACCACTGCTGCCTCTCACCACTGACTGATAGTTAATAGCCTGCGGTGCTTGAGCAAAAACAAAGCTAACAGTTAAGCCAAGCGCTATCATTAAAAGTAATTTACCAAATATGTTTCTCATACTACCAAAATTTTGTTGCCTGTAAAGCTATCGAATTAAACTTGTAAAAGCAGTAGTCAAAATTCCGAAAGAAACGAAACGTATTGTCGGCTAATACCAAAAATTCAGAATTTTATTTTTCGCGGAAACCTGAGTTGTTTAAGTA
>CAYSGX010000188.1:0-1673 GCA_964430605.1 uncultured Chitinophagaceae bacterium | reverse complement strand
CCCGTCTCGTTTGATTTTTGTAACAATTATTTCGTGTTGTACTGACTAACTACTTCTTGGTATAAGTCATTTTAGCATTGCCCATTGCCGGCACTATAGATTCAATCTTGTCAGCTACATTGGTAGCTTTATTAATCCATAAAGTCGTAGTGTCATTTCCATTTTCCGTAGCAGTAATATTTACTTTCCAGCAATTATTACCATTATAAGGTTCTTCACCTACCACTTTTAAAACCGCTTGCTTTGTAACCATAGATGAAATATTAGGCATACTGAAAACCAACTCATAGCCTGCTTTCAATGGCAAGCCTGCAATTAATTGATCCATACCCGGGCCATCGCTGATAAATGCTCCTGTAAAATTCATGGCAGCAGTATTTCCCATTGCAGTTAGCGTTGCTGTATTTTCATTGAATACCACATTCATTTGCTGCCCCATTTGCTCCATATTTCTTACTACAGGAGTAAGTGTTGCAGTATATTCAATTTCATCATTTATATTGCCCAAAGCGCCTTTAGTGTGTTCTTTAACCAACCAATTA
This sequence comes from uncultured Chitinophagaceae bacterium, assembly GCA_964430605.1. Lineage (GTDB taxonomy): Bacteria > Bacteroidota > Bacteroidia > Chitinophagales > CAIOSU01 > CAYSGX01. The sequence continues at coordinate 1,131 of CAYSGX010000188.1, read as the reverse complement.
TCGCCTTTCTTTTCTACCGTGCGTGCCATAGCCATTGGTATTTTTTGCCCTTGCACTTCAATAAGCACATCATAATTCAGAGCAATTGGCTTTAATGTATTTTTAATGGCAGGCAATGTGCCCGCATTTTCTAAAGCTACTTTTGGAGCATAAGTTACACCCTTAATATCAACCGTAATTTCAGCCAATCGCTTTGAAACATCTTCAGGCATATCAGGCTGAAACCTTCCGCCCAACACGCTTGCTAAAAACTTCTCGGTTTCAGCATACATTGCCATACGGTTTACAGGCTTTGCGAAACCATGTCCTTCATCGTCAGCCAATAAATAAGTTACAGGCTTTCCTTTATCTCTTAATGCAATCACAATTTGGTCTGATTCGGCTTTTTTTACACGCGGGTCGTTTGCGCCCTGTATAATCATTAAAGGCTTGTTTATTTTCTCTACGGAAAACAAAGGGCTTGCTTCGCGAATACGCTTTTTGCCTTCTCCGGTATCAGGGTCGCCAAGCATACCGTGCAAAAATGCCCTGCCCGCTTCCCAATAAGCAGGAATAGATTCTAACAAAGTAAATAAATTACTTGGCCCTACAATGTCAACCCCACAAGCATATAAATCAGGTGTGAAAGCAAGCCCGGCAAGAGTCGCATAACCGCCATAGCTGCCGCCCATAATGGCTACTTTATTTTTATCGGCAATACCTTTTTCCGTTAAATATTTTACACCCCATGTAATATCGTCTTGCATTAATTTGCCCCATTGCAAATCGCCCGCATTCTGAAACTTCTTACCATAGCCGCCACTCGCGCGAAAATTAGGCTGCAATACCGCGTAACCTCTGTTGGCCAGAAACTGTACTTGCGGGTCGTAGCCCCAATTATCTCTCGGCCCTTTTGGCCCGCCATGCACTAATATAACCACCGGTAAATTTTTAGCTTCTTTTCCCTGCGGAACAGTTAAGTAAGCGGGAATTTCCAAGCCATCACTGCTTTTATATGTAACAGGTGTCATTGCACTCAGGTGTTTTTCAACCTTCTTCAACTCGGGGCGTGGCGTATATTGAAAAATCAATTCATTCTTTTCAGGATAAAAGAAATAGGCTTCAGCAGCATATTTATCGCCATAAGTCGCA
>CAYSGX010000187.1:0-6308 GCA_964430605.1 uncultured Chitinophagaceae bacterium | reverse complement strand
TCTATCTGCTCAAAGATCCGGGTAAGTGCGGTGTTATCGGTAGCCTGAAAAAATGATGGCGGAAATTCTTGTATTCTGTTATTGGTGCCAAACTTAAAGTATCTGAAGTTTTGAAACTTATCTATATACACCGAATAGTCCCAGCCCAATTGCTGTCGGCTGGTTTCTAATTTTTCAGCTAAATGATATTCGCCATTTTCAAATGCCCAATACTGCCAGGAGTTCATGGTGTCTTTAAACGCATAAAAGCATTGGGAAAAACCTTGTGAACTGAATAGAAAAAAAACTGCCAGAAGTAGATATTTTTTTGTTTTCATGTTGCAAAGATAAAGATTCAGAAAAAGACTGTGTTTCAGGCAATGTTGAAAGAAGAAAATTCGGTAAAGACAGCCGTTTACGATATAAATATCCCGGCATTTTTTCTATCAAAGAAAAAAATAAGGCACGAATAAGAAATGCAATTTTCGGAGTAAAAAAAATTATGTAGGTTTGAATGTGGCTGATAAAAAGACACATATCCAGTATTGGCTTAATGGTGCAGAAGAAAGTTGGAAATCTGCTGAAACGCTGATGGCAGGCAGTAGGTATCTGATGACGCTTTTTTGCTGGCATCTTGCTATTGAGAAGCTCATAAAAGCCCATTGGGTAAAAGATAATGCAGAAGATTATCCACCAAGAACACATAACTTAACTTTGCTGCACGACCAAACACAATTGAACCTCCCCGTTGAAATGCAAGAGGAATTGAAAGTGATTGGTTTCTGGAATATAGAAGGACGTTATCCTGATTACCGCAATAAAGTGTATCAGTCCGCAACAAAAGAATACCTTGAAGGTAAAAGTAAAACAGTAGAAAATATCAGAAAATGCTTGATAGAAAAACTGCAATAGAAACCGCCAAAAATTTCATCAGCGATATGAAGGAACAGGGCTACAACCCTGTGCAGGCATGGCTTTTCGGTTCAGCTATTTCGGGAAATACACATGAATATTCCGATATTGACCTTGCCTTGTGGGATGCAGGGTTTACCGGGGTGTTACATATTGACGGGGAAAAACTGAAAAAGCTTTTGCTGAAATACAAGCTCATTGAACTCCATACTTATCCTTCCAACATTACTGAAAAAGAAGACCCGTTTATTGCCCTGATTAAGAAAACGGGAGAACAGATTTTGTAGTCGCCCAATTCTTCGAATGTATATTATTTATAATTTAATAACATTGTTATGTAGCATTTTAAAAGACCGACCAGAATGAGCAGAAAAATTCAATTACTGATACTACTGACAAACTTTATCTTGACAGGTTGTACTCAAAACGTTGACAATAAAGAAAAGATACAAACTGAGCCACTACAACAAGAAAAGACTATTCCTCAATAAAACTTATTGACAAGTTTGATAATAAATTAGTTAAGGACACTGCATCTGAAAAAACAGAAGCTGAATTTTCACCTTTATACATTGGAGAAAGGAAAGTTGAAATAAAACTGACATACAAGACTGAAAAAATTGGAAACAGAATTGAAGAATGGGACAGCTATAAAATGCCTGATACAAAATCAATGATAATTACTATCGACACGAGTAGGACAATTGGTTCACCAATGGGAATTTGGGAATATTATAAAAGGCCAGAATATAGAAACGAGAAAATGACCTACCCTGTATTCATTGATAATGTCTCGAATGACACGCTGATTATTGGATTTGGTAATATTTTACCGATAATAATAGAAGCTAAGGATAAAGAAGATAATTGGAAACCTATTCAAAGTCGCTTTATATACGATTGTGGGACAGGCTTGACTGAATTTTATCTTCCACCAAATCAAATTGCCATAACAGCAATGAAAATCTTTACTGGGCATTACAGAACAAAACTTCGACTTGCTTTTGGCTATTCTAACAATGTGATTTACTCAAATGAGATTGACGGACAAATAAATATTGGACAATTTGAATAGAAAAATGCCCCATAACAGATATGCTTTATAACTATTCAGGAATAACATTATTGTACTACAGTATAGATAAAACACAAAACCCCGCTATCGCAGCAGGGTATATGTGTCTTAACCAAAATATTAACCAAAATAAAAAGCCAATCTCCATAGTGATGCTGCCAGTTGCAGCATCGTTTTCATAGTGTATTTATTATCTCAACAAAGTAACGTTGCCTACAATAGGTGTCATTTTTCCGTTAGAACAAAGTACTTCTACATAGTACACAAATACGCCTGTGTTTAAGTTTTTGCCTTTGTATCTGCCATCCCAACCTTCATTAATATCGGTGGTTTCAAATACTAGGGTTCCCCATCTGTCAAAAATTCTGTAAATTTTTAAGCCATCTAATGATAGGTTGCGAACATATAATTTATCGTTCATCTCGTCTCCATTAGGAGTAAATGTATTCGGAATAAATACATCATCGCCACAATTGCCCACTACATCTATATTAGCAATATCGGTATTCTTACAGCCATAGATATCGGTAATTTCAACCTGAATTTCTTGTGAGGCATTTGCCATAAACTCTACGGTTTCACAATTAGCACAGTTTACAATTTCAGCCGGAGTCCACACATAAGTATCAATAATCTTATCGGTTTCAACACTTAAATTGATATTTGTTCCTGTAGATACTTTTCTGTCTCTTATAATTTCAGCAGAAGGTAATTGATGCACCGTAACTACTACTACCTGAGTGTCGGGAATACAGGTGCCACTTTGAGCAATCATTGTATAGGTGGTAGTAGTTGCAGGGTTTACCGTTGGGCTTAATGAAGTATTATCGTCTAAATTATTTACCGGAGACCAAAACACATTAGTCCCTGTATAACCTTCTTCAATAATTGAAGTAATTAATTGAGTGCTTTCGCCTGCACATATTTCAAAATCGCCATCAACAATAGTATTAACTTTTTCAATTACAGTAATCAATACTTCATCGCTTTGTGTGCAGCCAAATTCAGTTTCGGCAGTAACTATATAATTGGTAGTAACTACAGGCCGTGCTGTAGGGCTTACCACTGTTGTGCTGCTTAACCCTATTGCCGGAGACCATGTTTGCGAAACTGCACCGTTTATAGTAGTTGTTAAATCTACAGTACTTCCAACGCACAATTTAATATCGTTGATAGTAGCTACCGTAGGCAACGGACGCACATTCACTGTTAAAGTATCGTTTACAGGGCAATTAAATTCGTTATTTACTTTCACTACATAAGTAGTATTTTCTTGTGGTGTAATCGTTTGTTCATTGCATGTAGCACAAGCAATATTTGTAGGCAATAACCATTCATAAGCATTACCACCTGAAGCAACCAATGTTGTGGTTTCGCCTGTACAAATGTTTTCAGCACCGGCTATTGCAGCTTCAGCATTTGGTTTTACAAATATTAAAATGCTATCGTTCATGAAGCAATTAAATTCATTGCCAATTACTAATTGATACATAGTAGTTTCTAATGGCGTTGCCACTGGTGCTTCACAATCATCACAACTTAATGTTGTAGCAGGTGCCCAGTTAAACTGATTACCGCCTTCGGTAATAATTGTTGTTGAATTACCATGACATACAGAATCTACTTCGGCTGTAATACCCAACGGATAAGGGTGAACAAATACTGCAACCGTATCATAATCGTAGCAACGGTGAACGTTACCAATGCGCACGATGTATTCAGTATCTATTGAAGGACGTGCAATTACCGCAGCAGTAGTTGTAGTATCTAAAGTACCATCATTGGGTGTCCATAAATAATTATTTCCTCCTGTAGCAACTAATTCTACACCACTACCAATACAAATGTGTTGGTCTTCTGTAACGCTTCCTTGCGGAATAGGATTAACAACAATTCTCGTTGCATCGCTTGCAGTACAACCATTCACATCGGTTCCTACCACAGTATAAAAAGTAGTGGCAGCAGGTGATGCCATAGGGGCAGCAATATTTTCATCATTCAAACTATTTGCAGGCGACCAACTGTAAGTTAATGCACCTGAAGCTGAAATCTGAACGGTTTCATTTTCGCACATAAAGGTATCGGCAGAAGCTACCACAACTGGTGAAGCATATACATCGATTGTTTTAGAAATGGTATCGGTACAACCTGTGTTTTCAGCAACAATTAATTGTACATTGAAAGAACCGGTAGTGTTGTAGAATGAAGAAACATATCTGCTATTAGCTGTTTCGCCATTACCAAAATCCCAAGCCCATGAAACAATGGCACTATCAGAAAAAGACAGTTCATCGAAACTTACCAATAATGAATCGCAACCTTTAATGGCCGATGGTTCAAAGTTGGCTGTAGGGCCTTCATCAACATAAATGCTGCCTACTTTAGTAATAGTATCTTGACATAAAGGCGAAGTAACTGATAAAGTAACATCATACAAACCTGCAACAGTATAGTTGTGTTGTGGGTTTTGTAAAGTACTGGTAGTACCATCACCAAAGTCCCAATGCCATGCTGTAAGTGCAGGTGTAGCAACAGAGATATCGGCAAACTGCACAATACCTTGCTTACAAATGTATGTTTGGTTGCTCACAAAGTTTGCATGTATTTCGCCTATCACAATAGAATCTTGACTGGTGATTGCTCTAACGCAACCTAGTCCATCGTCTAAAATAATTGTTGGATAGTAAACACCTGCTTGCTGATATACATAATGCAAAGTATCTACGTTATTAGCATTCACATTGCCATCCCCAAAATCCCAATAGATTTCGTTGGTATTAAATGTTTGTGCATAGAAGTTAATATCAAAACCTAAACAAGAGTTAGAAGGGTCAAATCCAAAAGTACCATCGGGGCCTAAAACCACTACGAAATCATATTTCATAATAGTGTCTTTACAACCCAGGGCAGTAGTACCAATCAGGCGCACATCAAAGTTTCCGGGAGTTAAATAAACATTTGAAGGGGCTTCTAATGTGCTGTAATTACCATCGCCAAAATCCCACTCATAGCTAATAACATTAGGTGTTGACTGGTTTACGAAGTTTACTAATAATGGAGGGCAAGGCGAAAAAGTAGAATCGGCCCAAAAATCTACCACAGGGTCAGATACGGTTATGTAATCAATTTTAGTTACTGTAGAATCGCAACCATTAATATCCATAGCAGTTAATGAAACAGTATATACGCCTTCGGCTGCATAAGTGTGTGTAGGAGCAGCTTGGGCAGAAGTATTGCCATCGCCAAAATCCCACAAGTAAGTTAAGCCTGTGCCAATTGAATTATTGGTAAATGCAATAGCTCTTGTGCTGCATGATAAAGTATCGGCTGTGAAAACAGGTGTTGGGTATGTAGGCTGAATAAAATCATTTACCGATAGCGTATTTGAACAACCATTGGTATCAACAACTGTTAAAGACACATTATAGTTACCGGGGTTTTCAAAGTTTGCAGAAGGGTTTTGTAATGTTGATGTTTCGCCATTACCAAAATCCCACAACCATGTGTTTATTACACTTAAAAAAGTATAAGAAGAATCGCTGAAATTAACCGCTAAAGGCGCACAACCATTTCTTGGGTCGCCACCGAAAGCGGCAATTGGGCCAAGTACGGTTACATAATCAGGTATTGTTAATGAATCGCTGCAACCCAACATATCGGTTACTACTAATTTCATATCATAAATACCCGGAACGGTATAAGTAAAGTTTGGATTTTGCGCGGTTGAACTCATGCCTGCGGTTTCCCATAAATAAGTATTAGCATCTACCGATGAATCTGTTGCCGCCACGTTTAACGGATGACAACCCGACAGCGGTGCTGCTGCAAAATTCGCTTCAGCATCTACTACTAAAATATTTACCGTTTCTACATCTATACAACCCGAAACAGTATCGGTAACCGTTAAGCTCAATGAGTAATTCCCTTTATCGGCATAAGTATGTACGGGGTGCTGAAAAGTTGAGGTGTTGCCATCGCCAAAGTCCCAAAACCAGGTATGAGGCGCCAGTGAAGTATCGGTTAGGGTTACTGTGTAAGGGTCGGCACAATCTCTAACTACTGAAAAACGCGCATCGGGAGGCGAAACATAGATATAATCTACTTTCTCTACAGTATCGGCACAACCTTTATTCCATACAATTAAGTTTACGGTAAATAAACCGGTATCGCCATAAGTATATGAAGGGCTCATTTCAGTGGAAATACCGCCATCGCCAAACTGCCAAAACCACTGGTCTGAAATATCAGTAAGGTTACTGAAAGTTACAGGCGCAAATAAACACACCATTTGCGGGCCACCCACAAATTCAGCTTCGGGTTTTGAGCCTGCCCTGATAAATTC
>CAYSGX010000186.1:5942-6354 GCA_964430605.1 uncultured Chitinophagaceae bacterium | reverse complement strand
TTTGTCAGAGTTGCGGTGTCTTTTTACAATGCCCGCTAACTTACTTACAGAGGAAGGGCCCTCTCAAAAACTTCCTCCTGTTTCTGTATTAGCAAATATAGGAGGAAGTATTTTACTTTTTTAGTTGTTTTTCTATTTGTCTTTTAACATCCCCCTATCTGTTATATTCCGCAGCATTGCGGTATGGCTTTGCCGAATCATTATACATTACCTGCTACAATTACGGTTACAATATCGCTTATATCTGGTCGTAGTTTCTGCTACGACCACGACTAACCTTGACAATTATATTCTTAGCGTCTTTGTGCCTTAGTAGCAAATTCTTCCATGCCACAATCGGCTGTCTTCAATCCATATTTGGTACTTGCCAGTTCAATAATAGCTCTGTCTTACGAAAGAGCAGATCTGTATT
>CAYSGX010000186.1:0-5932 GCA_964430605.1 uncultured Chitinophagaceae bacterium | reverse complement strand
TCAGCTTACACCCGAAAACAGAAATAGATTACCACTTCAAAGAACAATGATGTAAAATTTGGGAATGCTGATTTGTTTTAGGCAAAAACTGAACCTTTAGCATTCTTTCAATCTATAAAAAAAAGAGGCCTCTTCGGAAAATATGCGTTAACCCATTTATGAAAAAGGTCTGTTAAGATAAACCTGAAATAAAAGAATAACCGTTTCTTCGTTACTGAAAATCTATAACTAAACCATAGCCTTCTTCAATTCCAGCCTTCTTTCAATGTCTTCCATTCTGCCTTTGGGAATGGCGGCAATCAGTTTTTTGGTGTATTCTCTTTGCGGGTTGTAGTAAATATCGTCTGAAAAGCCCATTTCTTCAATCTTACCCTGATTCATCACAACCATGCGGTCGCTCATAAATTTCACTACCGAAAGGTCGTGTGAAATAAAAATATAGGTAAACTTAAATTGCTCGCGCAAGCGAATCAACAGGTTCAACACTTCAGCCTGAACAGAAACGTCTAATGCCGAAACCGATTCATCGCAAATAATGAATTTAGGGTTTAATGCCAGCGAGCGCGCAATACATATACGCTGGCGTTGCCCGCCCGAAAATTCATGCGGATAACGATTGAACTGTGCGGCTGTGAGCTTTACGGTTTCAAGCAATTCAATTACTTTATCTTTCCGTTGCTTGTCGTTATCATACACTTTATGCACCTGCATAGGCTCCATAATGGCATCGCCCACTGTCATGCGGGGATTGAGCGATGAATAAGGGTCTTGAAAAATAATTTGCATGTCTTCGCGCATTTTCTTCATCTCATCCTGGTTCAAATCGAAAATACTTTTGCCATCAAAAATTACTTGTCCGGAATGATTCGGAATTAAACGCAATAAAGTTCTGCCTAAAGTAGTTTTACCACAGCCCGATTCGCCCACCAAACCTAATGTTTCACCCGGGGCTACATTAAAACTCACATCATCTACCGCTTTTACATAATCTAAAACCTTTCCTAAAAAATTTCTTTGCGAAGAGAAATAGGTCTTTAAATTTTTCACCTCTAAAATAGGCTGCTGCTGTTCCAGGTTTTTCCATCGCTCTTGCGTTTGCTCTTTAGAAACCACAACTGAACCAATTACTTTTTCGATAGACGATTCTATTTCTATCAACTGCCCGTTTTCTTCTTTCATAAAATCGGAAATAACGGGTAGCTTGCTTAAACGCTTGTCTAATGGTGGTCGGCAAGCCAGCAAACCTTTAGTATATGGATGTTTCGGGTTAGCAAAAATTTCTTTGATAGGTCCTTGTTCAACAATATTCCCTTTGTACATCACCAGCACACGGTCGGCTATTTCGGCAATCACGCCCAAATCATGCGTGATGAAAATTACCGCCATATCATTTTGTTGCTGCAAGTCGCGAATCAAATCTAAAATAGTTGATTGCACGGTAACATCAAGCGCAGTAGTTGGCTCATCGGCAATCAACACGCTTGGGTTACAACTCATTGCCATTGCAATCATTACCCGTTGCTTTTGTCCGCCTGAAATTTGATGCGGATAGGCATCGAAAATTCGTTGCGGATTAGGCAGTTTTACCTTTTCAAAAAGCTCAATCGTTTTTTGTTTGGCTTGTTCTTTAGTTACTTTTTGGTGCAATTTAATTACCTCTACCACCTGATCGCCACAGGTAAACACGGGGTTTAATGAAGTCATCGGTTCCTGAAAAATCATGGAAATTTCGTTGCCTCTGAAGCCTTGCATTTCTTTCTCGCTCAATTGGGCAATATCTATTTCTTTACCGCTTCTCGATTGGTATATCATTTCACCACCTGCAATTTTTCCGGGCGGGTTGGGAATTAAGCGCATTAACGATAGCGAAGTAACTGATTTTCCTGAACCTGACTCGCCCACAATACCAACGGTTTCACCTTTATTTAAAGTAAAGCTGATATTATTTACCGCTTTTACCAAGGCATGTTCCGTCTTAAATTCAACTACAAGATTTTTTACTTCTAACAGTTTTCTATCTGACATTTTCTGAATACTATTTTGCAATTTGAAAGCCTTAAAAATACAGGTTTTTTTGGTTTGGTTGAATTTGGCAGAGAAATAAAAGCAGTATTGCTCATCAACAATTCGCTAATTATAAAGTTGAAATGTATTGTTGTGGGCAAGGTAAGTTTAAAGTAGTTTGGGGCAATATTTATATTTAATGCTAATTATTTCAAATTTGGGCAGAGCAAAATCAATATAAAAAACAAAAGGCAACTTGAAACAATTTTTGAAAACAAACAACATTAAAGTTTCTAATCCTAATGTAGATAAAATTATTTCTCTTTGTAAAAAATAGTATCCAATCTAAAAGAGGAGAAACTAAAATTTGCCTATATAACAAACAATGTTTACAAAAAAACAAGAAATATTACTTAGCAACTTTGCCGATAAAAGCGACCAACTTTTTGAACTTGGCGTTATCACCACAGACAGTTTTACAGGTGAAATTGGCGAGTATGTAGTTTGCAAACATTTCAACTTAAAAAAATCGGACAGAGTAACTCAAGCTGTTGACGGAGTTTCTTCAACAGGCGAACGCTTTCAAGTAAAAGCAAAAGTCATCTCTAAAAACAATTTTAGTTACAGCATAAAAGATTTAGAGCAAAACCTATTTGACACTTTGGCGATTGTGTATTTTGACAAACTCTACAATCCCTTAAAAGTTGTCATTGTTCCATCAAGCAAAATCAAGAATGGCGAATTTTCAATTACAGCTTCAACAATTTCATCGTTCAAGCAAATAGACGGTTCAGAAATTAAAATTCCCACTAAGACAAAAACGGCTATAAATGAGTTTGCCAACGCATACAATAGTTTGGAAGAAGCCGAAGTTATTCGCAGCAGACGTATTGTTGGCGACATTGGGGAATTTTACGCTTGTAGGAAACTTAACTTAAAACAAAGCGACAACAAAAACGAAAAAGGTATTGACGCAAGACACGACAACGGACTAACTTTTGAAATTAAGACCAGAAGAGTTTATGAAAGCGGACGAAGAGTAAGTGAAACAAGGCGATTAAATAATTTAGTAGGTAAAGCAGCAGATTATTTAATTGTAGTTACACTTGACAGAGCGTTTAAATGTTCAGGTATGTGGTTAATCCCAATGAAAAACTTGACAAATCCTAAATCGGCAAACCTAAAAGTAGTAAACACGACAGCAGGAACGCTTAATCTTATCCCAAGTAAAATTTCGTGGTTGCAGACAGGTGAAAGTTTTAAAGGGTTTGATGTAAAAAAAAGCCAATAACAAAGACAGCTAATAAGTCGCAACCTTCAAAGACAGCAAGCAAAAAGCCCAAGACAACTGATATTGCACAAATCATTAAAGCCATTGACGACAAGTTGATAGAAACAGGAAAACATTACTTGTTATTGGGACAAGCTAATCAATTATTGCTAAGTCAAGGACTTATTGAAAATAACAAAGTATTAAAACAAATGTTGGAAAGGAACGAAATTCCTTATGCATATCAGATAGACGGAGCTAATAGACAATGGCGAATACCACTTTCAAAAGCAGGTGAACAAAGAAAAAAAGTAATCGAAAAAAGAACTGCCAATGCAAAGAAGCCTCAAGAAGCACAGAAACTAAAACAGCAAGATAGCGCTATAAAATGTCCGCATTGCGGTTCTGACCAACTTACTGTTGGGAAAAGTGACAGTAGTTACAGCGGCTTTGATGGCGTTAATGCAATTGCAGCCAAATACCTTACAGGTTCTACTACTGTTGCTTTTTTAGCGGGAAGTTTAGGCAGTAATTATACAGAAGGAGAATTATTTGTTTATTGCTTTAATTGCCAAGCAGAATTTAGTCAAGATGAGCTATCTCCACAACCGCCAGTAAAGAAAAACACACCTGTATCATATTCTAAAACGAATAATAATAATAATAATAATAATAATAATAATAATAATAGCGGTCGTGGGTGCTACTCAATTTTTATCATCGTTGTTATTTTGATAATCATTTTTGCGATTGCTGGCTTTTAGACGGACAGGTAATGACAAGAAAAAACCATTGGTAACAGATTCTACCAGTGGGTAAGATTATGCAAACACCAATCCTTTCCAAAACTTGCAAAATCCTTAACTTTACTTTACCCCAACACAACAACAATTATGAAAAACCACTTCTCATTGTTTTCGGTATTTGTTTTATTGATTGCTTTCAGTTTTTCGGCTTGTAAGAAAGATAAAGCCGTTATTGTTCTGGAATTTAAAGGTAAAGTCGGCAATAACAATCTCTTGCTTGCCGATTCAAAATTCAATACAGGAAATAATTACAGGGTGAATATCGAGATGCTGAAATTTTATCTTTCCAATATTACGCTCGTAAAAGAAGATAACAGCGAAGTGTTGCTGCAAGATGTTGCCCTTGTTGATTTTCAAAACAACCACACAACAGATACCGATAATGGAGAAAGCATTGTTATTGAAACTGAAACAGGCAATTTCAAAGCCATAAAAATGGGCTTTGGTGTTGACGGCACAAAAAATAATGCCGACCCAAGCGTATATACCGAAGACGAGCCTTTAAGCGTTTATCAGGGAATGCACTGGAGTTGGAACACGGGTTATATTTTTATGAAGCTGGAAGGCAGGTTTGATACAGATATCACTGCTGCTACGCTTTCGGAAAATTATTTGTACCACACAGGCTTAAATGATTTATATACTACTGCCGTTTTTAATAAAAATTTTCAGTTGAAAGGCAATGAAACTACCGTAATCAAATTCAATATTGATGCTGCTGAAATATTTCATGGAGCTAATGAATCTATTGACCTTTCGGCAGAGAATTTTACGCACACAACAGGCAATGTTCCTTTAGCCGAAAAAGTGAGGAATCTGTTTATACAAGCTATCAGCATTGAATAATTTTTTGGGCATATTGCTGTTTTCTGTTGCAGTATTTTCTTCCTGCAAAAAAGAAAAACCTGACGATGTCGCTATTAATCAGCCGTATTATATTCAGTACCCTGCGGGTTTTGAGCCTATGAATATTCCCGAAGGAAATGAATTGACTACATTAAGAGTTGCTTTGGGCAAAAAACTTTTTTTTGATAAGCGGCTTTCAAGAGACAGCACAATTGCTTGCGCATCATGTCATTTTCAGCAACATGCTTTTGCCGATTTAAACCAATTGAGTACAGGCGTAAACAACAGGAAAGGATTCAGAAACGCACCTACTTTAGCCAATTTAGGGTATCACCCTTATTTCTTTTTCGATGGCGGTGTGCCTACTTTGGAATTGCAGATTTTAGCACCCATTGAAGATGTTAACGAAATGGATTTTTCTGTTCCTGCTGTTATCGAGCGGTTAAAAGATGATGCTGAAATACAACAGTTATCGCAACTGGCTTATAACAGAAATTTCGACCCGTTTGTATTAACACGCGCTATTGCCGCATTTGAACGCACTATGGTTAGCGGCAATTCGCGTTTCGACCAGTATTATTATCAGGGAAAAACTGATGCTTTAACCGAATCTGAAAAAAGAGGCATGGAATTGTTTTTCAGCAGTAAAACCAATTGCAGTCAATGCCACAGTGGTTTTAATTTTACTGATTACGCATTTAAGAATATTGGCTTGTATGAAACCTATCCCGATTCGGGCAGGGCAAGAATTTCGCTGAATGCTGATGACAGAGGAAAATTCAAAACGCCAACACTAAGAAACATTGCCGTTACCGCACCATATATGCACGATGGCAGCATCAATACTTTAGAAGAAGTAATTGAGCATTTCAATTCAGGCGGTAAAAATCATCTGAATAAAGACTTGCTGATACAACCCTTGAATTTGACACAAACAGAAAAAACCGATTTAGTAAATTTTCTGAAAAGCCTTACTGATGAAACTTTTTTGAGTAGTAAGGAATTT
>CAYSGX010000185.1:0-6390 GCA_964430605.1 uncultured Chitinophagaceae bacterium | reverse complement strand
ATTTCAGTAAAAGTTCCTGAACCTCAATTTGAAGGACAAACCAAAACCAAATTAGGTAACAGCGAAGTAACCGGTATTGTAGAAACTTGCATGGGTGATGTCTTGAATTATTACTTGGAAGAGCATCCCAAAGAAGCAAAAGTACTTATTGATAAAGTTATATTGGCAGCTACCGCGCGTCATGCGGCTCGTAAAGCGCGTGAACTGGTACAACGTAAAAATGTATTAAGCGGAACAGGCTTACCGGGAAAATTGGCCGATTGCTCAAATAATGACCCTTTGGCATGTGAATTATTTTTAGTTGAGGGAGATTCAGCGGGCGGTACTGCAAAGCAAGGCAGAGACAGAAACTTTCAGGCTATTTTACCATTAAGAGGTAAAATCTTGAACGTAGAAAAAGCCATGGAACATAAGATTTATGAGAATGAAGAAATAAAAAATATGTTTACGGCTTTGGGTGTGCATATTGGTACAGTTGAAGATGCCAAAGCGCTAAATACCGATAAATTGCGCTATCATAAAATTGTGGTAATGTGCGATGCTGACGTTGACGGCAGCCACATTGTTACCTTAATTTTAACGTTCTTTTTCCGCTATATGAAAGAATTGGTAGAGCATGGAAATATTTATATCGCTGCGCCACCGTTGTATTTGGTGAAAAAAGGAAAAGAACAAAAATATTGCTGGAACGACCAGCAACGCGATGAAGCAGTGCACGAATTGGGAAAAGGTAAAGAAGAAAGCGTTCATATTCAGCGATACAAAGGTTTGGGAGAAATGAATGCTGAACAATTATGGGAAACAACCATGAATCCTTCTACCAGAACGTTGAGACAAGTTACTATTGACAGCGCTGCGGAAGCCGATAGAATTTTTTCGATGTTGATGGGTGAAGATGTGCCGCCTCGCAGAGAGTTTATTGAGAAGCATGCTAAGTATGCTAAGCTTGATGTTTAAAATATATTGGTGTTTAAATAAAAAAGAGAAGGCTTCCCGTTCGGAAGCCTTCTCTTTTTGTATCATCTCATTTTGAAACGATAATTGTTTTTGGTTAGGTATGCCGCAACTTTTTGCCTGCTATCGCCTTGAATAATTATTAAGCCATCTTTCACACTGCCACCCGTACCACAAGTTGTTTTAAGTTTTTTTGCTAAGTCTTCCAAGTCGTCAGCTTTGCCGACAAAGTTTTCAATAATGGTAACGGCTTTGCCCTGACGTTGCTTTGTATCTAAATACACTAATAAATTTTGTTTTGCAGGTGCAAGTGTTTCAGTTGTTTCTTCCTGCTCATATTCATATTCAAAATCGGGATTGGTAGAGTACACAACGCCTGTTTTGTTTTTGTCTTTTTTGCTCATAGTTTTTTAATTGTGTCTTGTTGAATGCTATATAATCAATGCTCATATCAGTTGGCTATTTAAAACTATTCAATATCGGGGTTAAAGATGTCAGAGATTGACTTCACATTTTTTGACCAAAATTTTGAATAGTCAATTACGAAAAAATGAACACCACAAGTAACAAAAAACCAATTTGCCCAATCTTCCCAAGTTGACTGGTTTACCCAAATAATTTTATAAAGCCAATACCAAGAATATACGTTGAATGCTAAAACGTACATCACTCGAAAAAGCATATTTACCTTATAGTTTATTCTTTCTTTATCGTTCATTTACTTTGTGTTTTGCTTATTGTTTGAATATAAGTCTTTAGGTCGGTGTCATCATAAAAAACTCTTTTCTCAAAGTTCTTTTTAATCCTAATGAGTTTTTCTAAATTGATGTTTGCTGTTTTTAAAATCAGTTTTTTGACTTCCTTTACTTTGTCTTTTTTGATTGTCATAAAGTCAAGACGAATAAAATAACTTTCGTAACTAATATACAGAGCCAAGAAGTAAAGAAAGGGTATAAAAAAAATTGTAATTGTACTTGGCAATAAAAATGCAACAAGGGTTTTGAAACTTAAAACATCATCAAAATTTGTAATCGTTTTGTATAGTGAATAAGAAAATATTACAAGACCAATAATTGTGATTACATTCTGTAAAAACTTTGAGATATCCTTATGTTTTTCATCTAAATCTGCAACGGCTTGGGTTGCCACCAAAAAAAACAAAACTGGAAAAATGATTATTTCTGTAAATAGGCTAAAACTATAAAGGTTAACTACAAATTCAAGAGCAATCGTCCATTTGATTGCAGAAAAGAAGATGCCTTTAAAATATGTGTTACCCTTAGCATCATTAATTTTGAAAATCAAAATAAAACCCACTGAAAACAACCAAAATAAAACATCTTTCAAGTTTGCATATTCCCATACTCGGAATATTTTCAGAACTAGAATAATGGCAAACAAGTATGTTCCGATTAAAGAAAAGATAATCAGGAACATTTTCTTGGTCAAAATTTGAATGATTGGAACTAACGATTTTCTCGCTTTTGTAAATAAAACAATCAGCACAACAAATGAAATCCAAAGAAGTAATGCTATTTCTCTGTTGTTAAATATCGCTTGTATGTCAGTCCAAATATTCATTGGGCTTCAACAACTTTTATCTCCTCCTCCGTCAACTCATACAACTTATAAACAATTTGATTGATTCGGCTTTCACAGTATTCAACCTTGCCTTGAAACACCTCAATTTTAGATGCAAGTTTAATTTCTTGTTTTTCCTGATTGAGCTGGAGGAGTTGGGTTACCAACTTTACAATTTCATCGTGAAGATTCTTGTTTTGCTTATCAATTACTGGAACTGGAATTGAAAGGATTGCTTCTTTCTTAATTTTAGGAAATGTTTTTTTCTCGTCTGAATTATTTTTCTTCCAGAAATATTTTGTTGCATTTGAATTGATGATACCTAAAAGAAATTTCAGGTCGGCTGTACTTTTTTCTTTTAAATAAACATTGTAAATTGTATTGAGCGTAAAAATGTTTGCAGGCACAAATGTTGCGATAGGTGTTGCTCCTATTTGTCGAATACAAATTCTGTCTTGTCTGTAAATGGTTTCATTTCCACCGCTTTTGATTGCAGAAGGAATATAACACACAAACTCTTTTGGTTTTTTCAAGCTGTATGGTTCAATATTCCAGCCATCAATTATCGGTTCATACTGGTTGCTTTTTTGAGTTTCACTTACATATTTTGTTCTGTCAAAAGTTTGAATTCCGAAATATGCTCCACAATAATAAGCAAGTGGTTTAGAATGCTTTAAGATTTTGTTCAGCACTTTCCAATCATCATCAGAAATCAGAAGGTTAAAATCAGTTCGGTTGTTGTTTGCAAAGGTTGATTGCTTAACTCTTGAAAGGTTCTTTACTTCAAAAGGAGTTTCAGCAATATTTACTTCAACTTCTCTTTTCTTTGATGCTTCTCCTTTTTCCAAAACAAAAATACATGTGTCAACACTTGCTGCTGCAAAAACAGAATAATTGAAAAGTAAGAATTCTTTGATTTTTGTATTATCAAGAATGAACTTACGTAAAGGCTCTGCATGAATATTCTTTAGGAATGTATTTGGGGTAATGAAACCTAAAAGACCTCCGTGCTTTAAAAGATTTACTGCTTGTTCGATAAAAAGTTGGTAGGTATCAATCTTATATTTTGCCGAACGAAATTTTCTCAATGAATAATCAAATATTTCTTTGGTCTCAAGATTCTGCAACATAATGTATGGAGGATTTCCTATTACAATATCAAAACCGCCACTTTCTCCATAAGCTGTTTTAGGTTCTTGTAAAAGATATTTATTAAGCAAATCTTCTGCTTCCTCATACTGCTTTTTAACTTTGACATATTGTCGTTTAAAATCTCGGTTTTCTTTTAGTAGGTTTATTTTAAACACTTCAGGAAATGCTCTTTGCCAACTGAAGGGCTTAATTTTCTTTTCTTCTCCAAAATCTAATTCACCTGAATAAAAATCAATATCTACCAAACTGTTTCCGCTTTTTATATTTTCGTCAAGGGTTGGCAGCACTCTTTCGTTAAACAAACGAAGCTGTGAAGCAATACTGGCTTCGGTTTCGCCTTCCATACATTTAAGCAACAAACTTAATTTGGTTACTTCTACTGCATTCACGTCAATGTCAACTCCAAAAATATTGTTGAGCAAAATGCGTTTTTTCTCGGCTGTGGTGAGGTTGCCTTCGGGCGTAAGCGGATTTCCTTTGTTCCCTTTGGAAATTTTACCATTGTCGCTGTAATAGTTCTTGTGCCAATCTAATAAATATTGATAAGCTCCTATCAAAAAACTACCGCTTCCGCAAGCGGGGTCAATTATTTTTATTTTGTTTATTTCTTTTGGCGTTTTGTTTTCAATCAGTTTCCCTACGGTATTCTTTACAATGTATTCAACTACATATTGTGGTGTGTAATAAACCCCGCCCGCTTTACGCACTTCGGGTTTTTCTTCAATTTTAGCACGGTGTGCCTTGTCAATTTTTATTTGCTTGCCTAAAAATTGCTCGTAAGCAGACCCTAATATTTCAACAGATAAAACCGAAAATTCATAAGGGCTTTCGGGATAATATAATTCATTGATAATGGTTTTCACCACCTTGTTATCAATATTTAAGCCCTTGCTGATTTTATCTTTCTTAAAATCAAAAATTCCTGAATTGTATTTTTCGTCCGCTTCTCTGAAAATGCTAAAAAGATTTTGGTAATAGTCGCCCTGTTTTAATGCGGTTTTAAGATTGCCGTAAGGTTCTACGCTTCTGTCTTCGGCAATGCGTAAAAAGATAATACGGTCAATAGTTTGCTGAACCACAAAGTTGATTTCATCTTCATCAAGGTCTTTGTTGTTCCAACTGATTGAGGTTGCTAAGTAAGTTCTCCAACTATCGAGAGATTGCAAAAATTCTTTGTCAACGGTTGCCGTACCTTTTTTGTGGGTATCACTTTGCACAAACTTATCAAAGCTACCTTTCAGCACCCGCTCTTTGCTGAACGTGTCCCAAATAAAATCAAACTCGTTCAGGTAATTCTTAAAAGTCAGGTACTTTATTCGTGCAACCGATGCTTTGTCGGTAGGGTTTGGTTTTTTAGTGCAATCATAAATGGCGAACTCTTCAAAGTCGGTAATGATGCTGACAGGAAGTTTTGCGCTCCAACCATATCTGCGAATTTGGTAAGCAGGTTGAATTTCGTCTTTAACTGCAACGCTCGGTTTTTTGGCTTCTACAAAGAAAAGTCGCTTACCGCCAACAAGTCTGAATGAATAGTCGGGGGCTTTGGTCGCCTTTCCCACTTTTACTTTGTCTTCGTGAATTACTTCACGATATGCTTCTGCATAACCGTTTTCATTGTCAATGTCCCAACCCAATGCTTTAAAAAATGGGTCAATAAAGTCCCTGCGTGTAAGCGTTTCGTTGTAATCCGATTTTTTGTATGAATCGTATTGCTCCTCAAAACGTGTAACAAGGGCGGAAATTTTTTTATATGCTGTGTCTTTATTTATCATCAGAAGTTTATCAAATATAAGTTGCTAATTTACGTTTTTAAGCCTCCCGACCATAATAAATTAGCGATGTGATTTTGTAATAAAGAACGGTATATAAAAATCAGATTAGCTTGCTTTCAAACTCAAATCTAAACTTTTGGCTGAATGGGTTAATGCGCCAACCGAAATATAGTCAACTCCTGTAGCGGCAAAATCTCTCACCGTTTCTAAAGTAACACCGCCCGAAATTTCAGTTTCAAATTTCTTATTAATCAGCTTTACGGCTTCGTACATATCAGCAAGCGAAAAATTATCAAGCATAATTCTATCTACTTTCCCGATGCTTACAATTTCTTTTACTTGCTGAAGATTGCCCGCTTCAATTTCAATTTTTAGTGACAGGTTATTCGTCTTTAAATATTCATTGGCTCTTATAATGGCGGCTTCAATGCTACCTGCATAGCTGATGTGATTGTCTTTAATCATAATCATATCGTACAACGCAAAACGATGATTTTCACCACCTCCTATTTTCACCGCTTTCTTTTCAAAATATCTGAAATTGGGCGTGGTTTTTCTGGTGTCTAAAATTTTAGCGTTATAGCCTTCTGCGGCTTTTACAAACTTGTTGGTAAGCGTTGCAATGCCGCTCATGCGCTGCATAATATTCAACGCCAATCGTTCCGCTTTCAAAATAGATTGTGCGCTGCCCTGTACTTTAAATGCAATATCGCCATGTTTAACAGCCGTGCCATCTTGCAGATACGTTTCAATTTGCAAAGCATTATCTATTGTGTTGAAAACAAGCAAGGCTTCTTCAAGACCTGCTAATATGCCTGTATCTTTCATTTTTAAAATGGCGCTGCTTTCAGCATCAGGCGGAATACAGGCTAATGATGTATGGTCGCCACTGCCAATATCTTCTGTAATTGCTTGCTCAATAAACTCACGG
>CAYSGX010000184.1:0-6396 GCA_964430605.1 uncultured Chitinophagaceae bacterium | reverse complement strand
CCGCCACGGCAGGCCAATGTGTATCGGCTACCATGCCTGTTATCAATTCGCCCGATGAAAGCGTGGCCAACTTAAACATTGGCGCTAATGCCACGCTTACTTTTGGCGGGGCTTATAACTTTAATATATCGGGCAACTGGAACAACGGTGGAACGGTTACGCCTGCTACCGGCACAGTAACCTTTAATGGCAGCGGCAACCAAACCATTCATGCTTCGTGGACGGGTGGCATGGTCAACTCATTCAACCTGTTGAATATTAATAACAGCGGGGGAGTGGGCGCTTCGGTTAAATTGCTCGATGATATTTCGGTAACCAATAAAATAAATATTCAGCAGGGATTGTTTGATGCCGATAACAAAACGGCACGCGTTAAAAAATCTGAAATGCTGAATACCGGCAGGCTGAATGTTAACAGTGGCGGGGCTTTCCGTGTAAACGAATAACCGGCTCCGGGCATTTCAATATTTAACCCCGCAGTGTGATAAACGCTGCGGGGTTTTTGTTTTCAAGACACTTGCAGGTTTTAATCACCATGCCTTTTTCAGGAAAGAAGGATGCGGAAAAACTGCTTAATTGTGCGTTAAGTGTGTACGAGGCTTAACTTATCCACAGGCATGTATTAAGACATTGTTAATCAATGCTTTTTCGTGAAAATAAAATTGACATTGATGCTATACTGGACTACTTTTGCACCATAAATAAGTTACCTGAATAACCGCCCCACCAAAAACCACTTTTATGGCAGCCATTTCTACTCCAAAAACTATCTGTTTTACTATGTGTAATATCTTTAAACCGCTGCTCTTTTTAGCAGCTTTTTTTATTTATGCCCAGGCTTGGGGGCAACAGACCGCAATTTATACAGTAACCTCAACCTCGGCAGTTGCTCTAACCGGAACTGCACCTTCCGGTTCTTCTGCAACGTATATTCAAACATTCAATACAGCAAAACAGATAACCAGTAGTAATTCTGCAACATTAACCTTGAGTGGTTATACAGGTTATAGAATAACCAGTATCGTATTAGAAATGAGATCAAATACTTCTGCCGGTGCAGGAACACTTAACGTTGTGGCGGGAAGTACCAGTATTGCTTCGGTCTCGCCAGCAGCAAATTTTAATACTGCTAACTGGCATGGGGCGTGGAGTACCACTTATGTAGATGTAACTAAAACACCTGCTGCATATAATATAACCACGGGACAAAATGTTGTAATTACTATAGCAGCAACAGTAAATAGTTTGTACATCCAGAAATATACAATTACTTATGTTCCGGCAGGTTATACCGTAACATTCAATGCCAATGGTGGCTCCGGTACTATGGCAGACCAAACTGCGAGTACTGCTACGGCACTTACCACAAATGCCTTTACGCAAAGCGGCTATAATTTCAGTGGATGGAATACTGCTGCTGACGGTAGCGGAACGGCTTATGCTGATGAGGAAAGCTACCCGTTTACAGCTAACGAAACTTTATATGCGCAATGGACATTAAGTTCAACCTGCACCGCCCCCACAGTAGCGCACAATACTTTTTCAGGCACAACTAATACCGGTATCGGGGTGCTGTGCACGCCTGCTGCCTACGGTAATCTGGCTACTGCCATTACTGAAAGAGGCATTGAGTATGCGCCCAATAATACTTTGTCGGGTGCGGTATTGAGCAGTGAATCCGGAAGTTTCGGGCTTGAACAATATACCCGCACGCTTACGGGGCTTAATGCCAATACGCAATATTGGTTCAGGGCGGTTGTTGCCAACAACTGTACGCCCACGCCTTTAACGGGCTATTTGCATACTTCGGGTTTTCCAAGTTTTACTACTAAACACAACAAGCCCGTTATACAGGCGGCTACATCTGTAGGTGTTACTGCTTTTACGGCACAGTGGTTGCCCAACACTGATAATAATGCCGGAAGCGCAGCTTTTACTTATACTTTAGAATACTCTTTAAATCCTACATTGGGCAGTGGTGTTACTGCTATTTCTCCTATATCAAGCAGTGCTACCGGCCAGTCGGTTAATGGCTTGCAGGCAGGTACAACTTACTACTATCGTGTAAGAATAGAAAATGCCGGGGGCAGCAGCTCATATAGCGATATTCAATCGGTTACTACTTTAAATTCAGTAAATCTTTCTATTAATACTGCCACAGGTACAGAAGCAGCTACTACACAAATTGTACTTACCGTTACCGCAGGAGCGCCTGTGTCGGGCAATCAAACGGTGAATGTTGCTATAAGCGGAGCAGGTGTTACCAATGCCGATTTTACAGGTGTTACTTTCCCCACTACTATTACTATTTTGAACGGACAAACTACAGGCACTTTAACTTTTAATATTGCCGATGATAATGTGGCTGAAGGAAGTGAAACGGCAACTTTTACCATAAGCAGCCCGAGTTCGGGTATTGTGTTAGGCTCGCCATTAATAAGAACGCTCTCCATTACAGATAATCCTCTTACCTATATAAACCTTACAGCCTTAAACGTGCCTGCCACCGAAGATTTTGCAGGCATGGGATCTAATGGCACTGCGCCAACGCCAACAGGCTTTGGTATTCAGGATGGAAACATGACAACTATTGCTACAAACGTAACACAGCAGGCAAGCAGTGGTAGTCCTATGACAGGGGCAGCATACAACTGGGGGCAATCAACTTCTGAGAGAGCATTGGGCTTAATGTTTAGTGGCGGCTATTCTGGCAATAGCGTTATTGCAGCAGTAAAAAACAGCACCGGAAGCACAGGCAGCGTTTTTGAAATTAAATTTAACTATGAGCAATACAGAAGAAATACAGCTTCGCAAACATTCAAATTACAATATTCCACTGCTTTAACTTCAGGCTGGGCAGATGTGCCGGGTGGTAATTTTTCTAACATGGTTAGCGGTAGCAGTTCATATAATTTCACTTCTTTAATGGCTTCAGAATATATTGATATACAGTTTACACCTGCTGCTGCGGTGGCTAATAATCAGATAGTTTATTTCCGCTGGATATTAGATGGCACTACAAATAGTAATGGGGTAGGTATAGATGATGTGTCTGTTGCGTTAATAACCCTAACCTGCAATACACCAACTACACAGATAAGTAATACAAATTTTTCAGGCGTAACACAAAACGCCATGAATTTTAATTTCGATGCGGGCGATGGCAGCAACCGTGTAGTGTATATTAACAGCACGAATAGTTTCTCTGCGCCTGTAGATGGTGTGTCATTACCTTCGGTGAATACTATCTGGGCTAATAGCGGTCAGCAATTAATTTATAATGGCAGTGGCAATACTGCATCTGTTTCCGGGTTAAGCGCAGGCGCTACTTATTATTTCCGTGTATATGAATACAACTGTACGGGCAGTAATACCAAGTTTTTAAATACCACTGATACTTATTCTGAAACTACTAATATTGCCGCATCTGCTGCAAGTGTTATTCAGGCAGTAAGCAATTCAGAAGCCAATACTATTTCTTCGCTTGCAAACGGGACTATTGTAAGCAACAGCGGTGGCGTGCAGATATGGCATTTCCGCTTGTATGATGGTGATGGGGTAAGCAATGATGCCGATAACATGCCCACCATTTATACCGGATGGACCATAAGAGCAAGTGCCGATAATACCGTGCCCAATTGGAACACCGCTATTGCCGACAGAAAATTCTTTTTAGGCGCTAACACTACACCTATCGCGGGTGGCGGGCTTACCAACCCAAATAATATTCCTTTCCCGGTTTCGTCACCGTTTATCACCGTTCCCGATAATGGTTTTGTAGATGTTTATATGCGCATCACTTTAGCCAATCCGCTTCCTGCGGGTTCTGATGGGCAGAAGTTTGGCTTTAGCCTTGTGCCTGCCGATGTTACAGTGGCATCGTCTGCTACAAGTTCTCAGTTGGGAAGTTTTACTGCCGCAAGCAATGGCACTAAAAATATTGTTGATGTTATTGCTACGTTGAAATTTATAGATGCGCCCACCAATGTGGTAATCAATAATAACTTTACCATTACCGTAAGCGCTGTTGATGCCAATGGCAATATTGACCAAAACCAAACCAGTGCAATTACCCTTTCGCAAGTTACAGGCAGCGGCACTTTTAGCGGTGGCAACACACAAAATTTAGTGGGTGGCACTTATACATGGACAGGCTTAACTTATGATGAAGTAGGTGCGTTTCAGGTAAAAGCCGAAGGCGGTTCTTTCGCTCCGGTATTTGCTACTATTAATGCTACCAACGACCCATTCCAGTTGTTTGATGATTTTAACCGTGCCAATAATAATGTGGTAGGCATTCCAAGTAGTAGTGGTGGTGCAACATCATGGGCAGAAACTGAAACCGGTGATGGTTCAAGAGTGAGAATATCTAATAACAGGTTGATTCTGTCTAACTGTAATTCAGATGGAAGCGATTCTGGCAATGGCTTTGAACAGGTGGTGTTTGATATGACCACTAAATATGAAACTGTATTTAACAATGCCGATGGTAATATGAACTGGAAGTTCAACCTTAGAAGCACTAGAAGTGCAGGAACAGGTCATTCAGGGTTTAGTACCTCTAATACATATGGTGTTGCAGCGATATTGGGCTGTGATGAAAGCGACTATCAATCTACCACAGCTGATGGCTATGCAGTAGTAATAGGAAATATGAGTACTCCTAAGCCTCTAAAGCTCGTAAGATTTACCAATGGATTAAGAAGTAATGCCAATGTTACCGATGTAGCAGTGTCAAGTTATACAGGTGAAACAGGCTACTTGAGCGTTAATGTAACTTATAATCCTTGTAATAATGAATGGTCGTTATGGGTAAGAAATGATGGCGGTGACTTTGCCGACCCTAATGTGGGTAACTTTGGAAGCGCTTTTACCGGAATCAATAATACCCACACTTCAAAAGATTTGAAATATTCGGGTTTTGCTTTTCAGCATGGAGCATCATGTTCAGAGATAGTAAGCATCGACAACTTCTATATTCCGAATGCAGGCACGTCAGTTTCGGGCACTACCGTGTGGACAGGCGCTTTAAACAATTTGTGGCATGTTGCAGCCAACTGGCAATGTAGTGTATTACCAACACCAAGCATCAGTGCAGTAATACCTAATGTTACGGTAGATCCGGTAGTAACTGATTTGAATCCCGGCAGTGTGAAAGATATTATTTTGAGCAATGGCGCATACTTGAATATTTTAGGAGAACTGAATGTATATGGCAACTTCACCAACAACGGTGCAACCGTAGAAGGCGAGGGCACTTTGGCTTTCAGAGGCGCTGTTCAGCAAAGTATCAGTGGCGGTTTCAGAATAGGAACTTTGGAAATTGATAACAGCAACGGTGCAATATTAAATGCCGGAGCAGCTATATTGATTGATAATAAATTAGAACTGAATGAAGGCGTATTTAATGCTACTAATGGTAGTGTAACCTTAAAATCAAACGCATCTCACACTGCTTATGTAGATGATTTTTCAACTGGATTTAACGGCACTATTACAACTAACAACAACTTAACCATAGAGCGTTACATACCCAATGCCACTAATCAAATATCTTCAAGTCCGTTATCATACCTAAACCGCTATTTTCATATAGGCTCTATTACAAGCGCCTCAGCATCTGTATGGAACGGGCAATTTAATTTCAATGTCAATGCAGGGGCTAATAACAGCAATACTGTAACACCGAAGCCCGATTGCAGCAGAGAGTTTTTAGCATCGGGCAGCGCTTTCAGTAACTTATTCAAATACGATGAAAGCCAAATTAATGGCGATTGTTATTTGAAAGGTTGGATACCGTTAACCCCAACAGCCACTATTCAAAAAGGCGTGGGTTATGCGGCAAGAATTAACGACCCCGCTATTATCAACGCCAGCAGAATCCTGAGCGAAACAGGCAATTATAGTAAAGCAGATGTTACACTCAATAATCTAAGTGTATCAGCAAACAATACTACGAATACTACTCCATTCGACAACAAGGGTATGCACATTGTATCAAATCCTTTTTGGGCACCAATAGACTGGAGAGAAGTAACAGGCACTAATTTATATGGCACAGCCTACAAGTTTGACCCACAAACAGGCAATTACATTGAGTTAAACAAATCAGGAATCAATCCGGTAGAAATAGCTACCAACGAAGCCTTTATGGTTTTTCCTTTGGTAACTAACGGTAATTATCCGGCAAACTACAGCATAACCTTGCCTGCAACAGCACGCATAAACAGCAATAGTAATAGCCTGCTAAGACAACAGCAACCCTATGTTTATAAGCTGAAAATTAATGCCGCCACAACCGATGGCGAATCAGACAATACCTATATCATTTTCGACAACAACTTTACCGAAAGCTATGATAACGGCTATGATGCCAGAAAAATGTTCAGCAGCGTA
>CAYSGX010000183.1:0-6407 GCA_964430605.1 uncultured Chitinophagaceae bacterium | reverse complement strand
CAACACATTTATTCCCACAATAGCAAAAAAGCCTGCCTGTGCAATATTTTTTTTCGGAACAAAACTTCTTCTTTTCTTTAAGCCAACTGCGAGTTGCAGCACATTGTATATCACAGGAAAGGCAGCTACTGCATAGGTGGCAGCCATATCGTGCCGCTGCCCTGCTTTAGTTAATGAGGCATGATAGAAAAAACTGCCAAATGCCAGATAAATAAAACTGAACCCCATCAACAACGAATATTCAGGAAACTCAACAATTAAATTGCCTTTCATTTTTTTGTTGTTATCATTTCTGAAAAAGGCAATGCAGGTAGCGCCATAAAAAAGATATGCCAGATTAGAAAGGGTATTCATGGGTTCTCTGAACAATTCATTCATCCTGTTCAATTCGCAAAATTCTTCAAATTTTCCCGCCACGCCCAACTCCATGCCTTCCCACGGATTTACATATTGAAACATCATGTAAATGAGAGAAGTAGTAACTACAGAGAGTAAGGTTACCACAACAGGAACGGCAAAAATTCCGGATAAATTACCGTGAATAAAAAGTATGTTTTTCAGGCGCTTCAAAGCACATTAAAAATACAAAACCACAGACTAATACCGAAAGTATGCCTGTAATAATTTCGCCTTTCGGTTCAGCAGCTTGGTGAAGGAGCGGAAAAGAAAGCCGAAACTTCAACTTTGCACCAACGTAAGCAAAACCATTTTTCCTTTTGGTAAAATACAAAAAAGAGTAAAAGAAAAATGGTTTTTGCGGATAAAAATGCACAAGAGTTCAACCTTGCACAAAACCCGCTCTTTTGCCAAACTGCTTGTTAGCTGACGTTTTTTTATTCATACATTATATTTTTTAATTCACTTTTTTGTCCGTTGTAAATTTTAAAGAAATCACTCGGTTTGATTAGCTATAAGTTTGACCATTTTTTCGTGGTCGTGGTTTAGTCTGTACACTTTTCCTTTTTTATCTACTGCAATATAATTTCCGTCTTCCATATCCAAAATTGTATAATAGAGCTTTTCGTCAAATTCAATTTCAAATGTGTAGTCCAATTCCAAAAGTTCAATTTGTTCTTTAGTCAAAGATTTTAATATTTTTTCAGCTGTCTTTTGGTCTGGATTTTCTATTTCCATATGTTCAAGTTCTATTTCGCCTTTCTGAATTTTGTTTAGGTTAAATGTTCTGTGAAAATACTCTGGATTGTCTATTTCAATTTTGGTTAATCCGTCAGATTGATAGTATAATTTAATTGGTTGATAAAGGTTTTCTTTTTTGTTCCAAACAGAAATTCCAGTTAGATTAAAACAGGTTTTATGATTTCTGTTTATAATTTCAAATTGTTTCGGACTGTAACCGCGAGAAATATAAATTCCATTTGGTTTGTGTATAAAACTAATTCCGTAAATTTTAAAAAGTCCAATTGCTGTTTTAATTTGGGGCATTTCAGATTCTAACAATTCAGCTATATTGAGTCCGAATTGTTGAATATGTTTCTTTTTTGTCTTTCGATTGAAGATGTTCATTTAAAATGTCAGCTAACTCTGTTATACTCGGTTTTGTCTTGCAAGTATATTTAATTCAACCTGCCCAAAACCCTTGTATGAGCATCTTTTAAATATTTGGGTTGGTTGAAAATGCGGGCTAACATTACGCTGCCTTCAATTTCGGCAACGCCAAACTCGGCTACTTCGCGGGCTTTGCTTTCAGAATATTTTTCTTTGTACACTTCGGTAAAAGCATTAATCCAGTTATTGAAAAACTCTTGTATCAGCTCAGAAAACTCAGGAATTACACGGCTGGTTTCTACACCAATATTTCCCATAATACAATTGGTTTCTTCTTCAATAAAAATGGCTTCAATATTTTTCACCATGAGTTTAAGCCTTTCTCTTGCAGGTATTTCAGCCTGGTAAGCAATATCGAAAACCTTTACCTGAAAATAGTGATGTGCTGTTTTCAGCACTTCTTTCATTAAAACTTCTTTGCTGGGGAAATAGTGGTAAATACTCCCTTTCAGCAAACCGCAGGCTTGGGCAATATCGGCCATAGTAGCATTATAATAGCTTTTCTGGCGAAATACCTGCAGGGCTTGCTTTAATATAAATTCCTGACTTACTTTAACAATGGGCATAGGGACAGCGAAAGTAACAAGATTTTTTCTTTTACCAAACGGCTGTTTGGTAAACCGCTTCCCGAACAAATAAACCGCTACGGAAAAGCTACGTTCATCAACAGTAAATCACCAAGGCACAGATACTATTTCCTCAAAATTATAATCGTAATATTTTAGGCTATTTTTGCAGCGTGAAAACTCCGAAAAGATATACTGTTACCGCAGCATTGCCCTATGCCAACGGCCCCGTGCATATTGGGCATATTGCAGGCTGCTATTTACCTGCCGATACTTATGTGCGTTATTTAAAACTAAAGGGCGAAGATGTTTTGTTTATTTGCGGAAGCGATGAGCATGGCGTGCCTATTACCATTAGCGCCCGAAAAGAAGGCGTAACGCCTCAGCAAGTAGTAGATAAGTATCATCATTTAATGAAAAAAGCATTCGATGATTTCGGTATCAATTTTACTTTCTACGGAAGAACCAGCAGTGCAACGCACCACAAAACTGCCCAAGATTTCTTCAAGCAGCTTTTTGAAAAAGGCATGTTAGAAGAAAAGCAAACCGAACAATATTTCGACCCCGAAGCCAATCAGTTTTTGGCCGATAGATATATTACAGGCACCTGCCCAAAATGCGGCAACGAAAATGCCTATGGCGACCAGTGCGAAAAATGCGGCACTTCGCTTTCTCCGGAAGAATTGATAAAACCGAAATCTACTTTATCGGGTGCAACGCCCATAAAAAAATTAACGAGCAACTGGTTTTTGCCTTTAGATAAATTGCAACCGAAAATTGAGCAATACCTGTCGCGACACGAAGACTGGAAACCGAATGTATTGGGACAATGCAAAAGTTGGCTGCAAAGTGGCGAAGGCTTGCAACCCCGCAGCATGACCCGCGATTTAGACTGGGGCATTCCTGTTCCGCTTGAAAATGCAAAAGGTAAAGTATTATACGTTTGGTTCGATGCGCCTATTGGCTACATATCTAACACCATAGAATACTTTGAAAAGGACAACAGGAAGGATGACTGGAAACTATACTGGCAAGACAAAGACACCCGTCTGGTTCACTTCATAGGCAAAGACAATATCGTTTTTCATTGCATTATTTTTCCGGCTATGTTAATGGAGCATGGCGCGTTTATTACTGCCGACAATGTGCCTGCCAATGAGTTTTTAAATTTAGAAGGCGACAAAATTTCTACCTCCAGAAACCATGCTGTATGGCTGCATGAATATTTGGAAGATTTTCCGGGCAGGTACGATGAGTTGCGCTATGTGCTCACTTCTATTGCTCCCGAAACCAAAGATGCCGATTTCACCTGGAAAGATTTTCAGGCAAGAGTAAACAATGAATTGGTAGCTATTCTTGGCAATCTTGTAAACAGAGTGATGGTGCTCACTGATAAATATTTTGAAGGAAAAGTGCCTGAAGCAACCGGCTGTAGCGATTTACAAAAGTTTATAACCGGGCAACGTGAAAAAATCACAAGGTCTGTAGAAGAATTTCGCTTTCGTGAGGCTTTAAGTGAAATTATGAACGTAGCACGCCACGGCAATCAATTGCTTTCTGAAAAAGAGCCGTGGAAATTAATTAAAACAGATAAAAAGCAAACAGGTATTATTTTATATGACTGCCTTCAAATCATTACCAATTTGGGTATTTTGTTTCAGCCGTTTTTACCCGATACCTCAAAGAGAATTTTCGATATGCTGCAATTGAACATCGCAGATTTTTCATGGACTGATATTGGCAGGCAAGATTTATTAACTGCCAGACATCAAATAGGAAAAGCTGCTTTGCTTTATACAAAAATTGAAAACGAAGCCATTGAAAAACAAACCGCTAAACTTGTAAGGCAAGAATCAATCTTTTCTGAAGAAGGGAAAGCGGCTCTCCCTCTCAAGTTGCAGCGAAGCGGAAATCCCGAACTTGCTTCGGGGGAAGAGTTGGAGGGGGTTAAATCGGAAATACAATACGATGACTTTGCCAAAATAGATTTGCGTGTAGGCAAAATTCTTACCGCGGAAAAAGTTGAAAAAGCAGATAAGTTGTTGAAGCTTACGGTCGATTTAGGTTTTGAGCAACGCACCATTGTATCGGGCATAGCCGAGCATTTTAAGCCTGAAGAAATTATAGGCAAGCAAGTAACAATTGTTGCCAATCTTGCCCCAAGAAAACTCAGAGGCATAGAAAGTAAAGGCATGATTTTAATGTCCGAAAACAGCAAGGGCAAACTGCAATTTGTAAATCCCGACAGCGATTTTGAGTTGGGGGCTATAGTGCGATAATTATAAGATTGCATAGGAATTATTGTTTCAGGTTATTTACCTAACTTTAATAATCACTTAACAATAAAAAAACGTTTCTTTTTATGAAAAAATTATTTTCAGCTATTTTCATTTCTCTACTATTGGTATTAGTATCAAGCGGTGTGTATGCACAAGCAAGCGGTTGTGATACCGATAGATATGACAATACTGCCTATTCAGATAGTGTTGTGAAAACAAGTAATAT
Organism: uncultured Chitinophagaceae bacterium; assembly: GCA_964430605.1. Classification (GTDB taxonomy): domain Bacteria; phylum Bacteroidota; class Bacteroidia; order Chitinophagales; family CAIOSU01; genus CAYSGX01. The sequence goes on along the minus strand of CAYSGX010000183.1, from coordinate 1,770 downwards.
TACTTTTGGCGCTAACACTGCTGTTGGTACAAGTTCAAGTATAAACCTTCGATTAAACTTCTTTGAACCCTATGGCGATACCGCCACAAAAAGACCTTTAATGATTGTAGCCTTTGGTGGTAGTTTTATTACCGGAGATAAAAGTCAGGTAGAAGTATTTTGCCAAAGTTTTACCAGAATGGGTTATGTATGTGCTGCCATTGATTATCGTGTAGGATTTTTTGTACCTAACCAGATAAGCACTACTTTGGCAGTAATGAGAGGCATGCACGACATGAAAGCTGCTGTGCGCTTTTTCAGAAAAGAAGCAGCAACTTATAAAATTGATACTGACAGAATAATTGTTGGTGGAGTATCAGCAGGCGCTATCACTGCCATTCAGACTGCCTATTTAAACGAGGAAAGCGAAACTCCACCTTATTTATACGCTAACCCAAGTGACACTGTAGGATTGGGAGGTGTTGAAGGATTAAGTGGCAATCAGGGTTTTTCTTCGGCAGTTGCGGGGGTATTTAATTTAAGTGGCGCCATTGGCGATACCAACTGGATTATTTCGGGTGATGTGCCAATTATTGGCTTTCATGATGTTGGCGACAATGTAGTACCTTATGACACCAGGCAAGTAAGCGTAAGCGGAGTACCAACCGGATTAATTGCTTCGGGCAGCAGAGATTTACATGCAAGAGCCGAAAACTTAGGCATACCTCAGGAACTATATTCATATCCGGGTAATGGGCACGTTGCCTATGTTCAATCTGATTACCTAAATGTGATAGAAAAAACCAAAGTATTTATGTACAATAATGTTACTTGCAAAGAATCTATAGTAGGCATTGCAAAAAACACAAAAAAAGAGCCTGCTGTTAACTTATACCCTAACCCTTCAACAGGCACATTATTCATTGAATCATTAACTGAATCTGACAAACCCTACAACGTAAAGGTATTCGATGCTTCGGGCAGAATGGTGTGGAATGAAAATAATGTAACGGCAAAGAATAATCAGTTACGATTAAATCTTTCGGCAGGCATTTACCGTGTAATGGTACAATATGATGATAGTAATTCAGGATTGTTCAGCAGAAACGTATTGTTTCAATAATTGAAATATCTTCTATAAAAGCGGTGCAGAATAATTATTTTTGCACCGCTTTTTATTTTTTTGAAAAGCACATGGCCTCGTAGTTCAACGGATAGAATAGAAGTTTCCTAAACTTTAGATAGCAGTTCGATTCTGCTCGAGGCTACTAAACAGGACAAATGAAATTTATTTTCGTTTGTCCTGTTCTTATTTTTGAGTGATCTGTTCTGTAATATATTATTATACCGGTGATTGGGAGCACCAGATTTTGTGGGTTCAGGATACGGTTTTGAGGCCTATAATTGAGGCGATCAGGGTGGTAATGAAAAAGATGCGCAGGAAAGTGGCAGGTTCCTTAAAGAAAAAAATGCCGACCAAAACAGTTCCAACAGCTCCGATCCCGGTCCAAACTGCGTAGGCTGTACCTATGGGCAGGGATTGGGTGGCTTTGACCAATAGGACCATGCTGATGGTGAGGGTAAGGAGGAAGCCTCCGTACCACATGAACATTTCCTTACCGACAGCGTCTTTGGCTTTGCCAAGACAAAAGGCAAACGCTACTTCAAATAAGCCTGCAATAATTAAAATAACCCAATTCATGCAGCAAAGATCGGATTATTTGCGTTAATTTTCCGTTACCCGCAAATAAATCTTTCCTTGAGCGGAACGGAGAATAATATCTTCCCCTC
>CAYSGX010000182.1:0-6437 GCA_964430605.1 uncultured Chitinophagaceae bacterium | reverse complement strand
GCACAAAACTGCCCATTTGCGCCATCAGACAAATTAAAGCCGTTTGCCTTAGCAGTGCCGATTTACCTGCCATGTTGGGACCAGTGATAATGAGCACCTGCTGACTTTCATTATCTAAATAAATATCATTTGCCACATAATTTTCGCCCAATGGCAACAGCTTTTCAATAACGGGATGCCTGCCTTCGGAAATTTCTATTTTCAGCGATTCGTTTATTTCAGGCTTTACATAGTTGTTGCGCTGTGCAATTTCAGCAAAAGATATAAGGCAATCGAGCTTGGCTACTACGCCTGCATTTACTTGAATGGGTTTTATGTAATCGGCTATGTATGTAACCAACTCGCCAAATATTTTTTCTTCTAAAGCCTGAATTTTTTCTTCCGCGCCTAAAATTTTTTCTTCCAGTTGTTTCAGTTCTTCGGTAATATACCTTTCAGCATTGGAAAGGGTTTGCTTTCTTATCCAATCGGCTGGTACTTTGTCTTTGTGGGTGTTGGTTACTTCTAAATAGTAGCCAAACACATTATTGAAACCTACTTTCAGAGAACTGATTCCTGTGCGCTCTACTTCACGCTTTTGTATATCAAGAATTAAATCTTTTCCAGAGCGGGTAATATAGCGCAGCTCGTCTAAATCTTTTGAAACGCCTTCGGCAATTACATTGCCTTTTTGCAAAAGGGCAGGAGCTTCTTCCAGTAATTCTTTCTCAATTTTATTCCTCAGTATTTCACAAGGATTTATTTGGTCTGAAAGTTTATTTAAAACTGCATTCCCGGCAACAGCGCCCGCTTCTTTAATGGGTTGCAAAGCCGCCAACGCTCTTTTTAATTGCACTACTTCGCGCGGATTAATTTTGCCTAAAGGCACTTTTGAAATGAGCCTTTCTAAATCGCCAATTTGCCTCACATAGTTTTTCAGTTGTGTGGCAACTTCATTATTCAGAATAAAATAAGTAACAATTTCCAATCGCTCTTCAATGGGGCTTTTTTCCAATAAAGGCAATACAATCCAGCGTTTCAGCAAGCGCGAACCCATTGGAGAAGTAGTAGCGTCTAAAATATCGATTAACGATTTGCCACCTTGTCCGCTTGCAATTAATTCAAGGTTTCTGACAGAGAATTTATCGAGCCACACATACTTATCCTGATGCAGGCGTGAAATGGCAGTTACATGTTGCAGGTTAGGATGCTGCGTTTCGCCTAAGTAATGGATTATAGCGCCTGCCGCGGTAATGCCTGCTTCCAATTCATCAATACCAAAACCTTTTAGCGAGTTAGTGCCGAAATGTTTTTGCAACGTTTCTCTCCCGAATGCAGGCTGGTAAATCCATTCATCGATAGGGTAGGTGTAGAACGTATTGCTGATGGTTTCTTTAAACTCTTTTACCAGTTTTTTAGAAAGAATAATTTCGGCAGGTTTAAAGCTTTGCAGCAAATTATCGATGTATGCTTTTTTGCCTTCGGTGCAGAAAAATTCTCCGGTAGAAATATCAATAAACGCTACGCCCCACAATTCTTTTTCGCTGTAAACCGAAGCTAAAAAATTATTGGTTTTATGGTCAAGTATTTTGTCGTTAAGGGCAACGCCCGGGGTTATTAATTCGGTAACACCACGCTTTACAATGGTTTTAGTGAGCTTGGGGTCTTCCAGTTGTTCGCAAATAGCAACCCTGTAACCTGCCCTAACTAATTTAGGCAAGTAAGTATCTAAAGCATGATAAGGGAAACCTGCCAGTTCCATTTCAGAAGCAGAACCGTTAGAACGTTTGGTTAACACAATGCCCAAAGCATTGGCAGTGGTTATGGCATCGGTATAAAAAGTTTCGTAAAAATCGCCCACGCGAAACAATAAAATAGCATCAGGATATTTTGCTTTTATCCTGTTGTATTGCTGCATTAAAGGGGTTTCTTTCGTTTCGCTTTTTGCCATGGCTTCGCAAAGGTAAGTTTCGCCTGCAAAAATGTAGTGTTTATTTTATTCACTGAAATGGGATAAATATTTTTTGCTAATAGCCCGTGTATATTATACGGTTCATAACTTCGCACCACCCAATTGTACCCCATGCGCAAAATAGCCAACGAAGAATTGAATCGCCTTTCGGTAGAAGATTTTAAAAATGCCGTGAAGAAACCTTTAGTAATTGTCTTGGATAATATTCGCAGCTTAAATAATATTGGTTCGGTTTTCAGAACTGCCGATGCTTTTTTAGTAGAGAAAATTTATTTGTGTGGCATAACCGCCACGCCACCCCACAGGGAAATTCATAAAACCGCTTTAGGCGCTACAGAAAGCGTAGCTTGGGAATATGCTGAAAATACTATTGATTGTGTAACAAAACTGAAAACAGAAGGCTATCAAATTTTATCGGTAGAGCAGGCTGAAGGAAGTGTGATGTTACAAAATTTTCAACCCGATTTTTCAAGTCATAAATATGTATTGGTTTTTGGTAATGAAGTAGAAGGTGTTGCCGATGAAGTGATTGCAGTTTCAGATTATTGCATAGAAATACCACAATATGGCACTAAACATTCATTGAATATTTCGGTAAGTGTGGGTATTGTTGTTTGGGAATTATTCAGGAAATTGTAAGTGTTAAGGTTAGTATAAGTAACGGGAAATTATTGTTGTAGTGAAACCATAATGAAACTTTAAACATTTTAACAAGCAAAAATGCGATGTTTTACTATTATCTTATTTATCATTCTGGTTCTGCCAAGCGAATCGTGTGCACAAAAAAATAAAAACAATGCTATGAAAACTATAAATGAATTTCCTGTGGAAAAAAGAATTGAAAAATCTGAGGAAGAATGGAAAAAAGAACTCTTACCTGAACAATACAGAATATTGAGAGAGAAAGGTACCGAGCGTGCTTTTACCGGAAAATATTGGGATAATCATGAACCGGGAAAATACTATTGCGCGGGTTGCGGGTTACACTTGTTCGATTCAGATACAAAATTTGAAAGTGGTTGTGGCTGGCCAAGTTTTTTTGCCCCTGCCGATAAAATTGTAATCGCTGAAAAATCAGATTACAGTTATGGAATGATACGTAAAGAAGTTTTATGCGCCCGTTGTAACGGGCATTTAGGGCATGTATTTGAAGATGGCCCAAAACCCACAGGCTTGCGTTATTGTATTAATTCAGAATCAATGACTTTTGAGCCTAATCAAAATAAATAGTCTTTTCTTCCCACACTTTTTTGCTTTTCGTACAATTCTAAACAGCTATAAATTTCATAGTATTATACTTTAGATTTGCATAGAAATATGAAGTTAAAAACCAAAGCAGTATTAATTAAATCACTTAGGCTATTCAGAAAAATTCATAAAACTATAGGCATAGTATTATTTGTATTCTTCTTTATTATTGCTACAACGGGTTTATTATTAGGTTGGAAAAAACATTCTAACGGCTATATACTTCCTAAAAGTCAAAAAGGTGTTTCTACCGATTTGAAAACCTGGTTGCCAATAGATAGCCTGCATAGTATCGCTGTAAAAATTCTGCACGATTCTGTTTCGCCAACCCTGAAATTAGATTTGGAAAGAATAGATGCCCGCCCGCAAAAAGGCATGATAAAATTTGTTTTTATCGACCACTTTTGGGGCATTCAGTTAGATGGCGCTACAGGCAAACTATTGCAGATTGAAAGAAGGCGTTCGGATATTATTGAAAATATCCATGATGGCTCAATCATAGATTATTTTGTAGAAACTACCAATGAGCAATTCAAATTGGCCTATACCAGTATTATGGGTTTTTCTTTATTGATGCTTGTGTTTTCAGGTGTTTTGTTATGGTATTTCCCAAAATATATAAGGAATAACAGGTAGTTAAAGTGTTCGTTTATTTTGAATTTATTATTTTTACAACTACTTATAAAAAACAAAAGATGAAAAAATTACCAATGTTGCTTGTGGCGGTTGTAATGAATGTTCACGTCTTCGCTCAGCACGCTTTTCAGTCATCCTGCGGAACTGACGAAGCAAACCGAAAAGCTCTTGAAGAAAACCCCTGGCTAAAAGAGGTTAACAATCAGTTAGAAGAGTTCACGAAAAACTATATTCAGCAATATGCTAATCAAAGCCAAAACCAAAATCAAAGATCCAGAAGTGGGCAAATTTATACTATCCCGATAGTGTTTCACATCGTACACAATTATGGCGAAGAATATATTTCTGACGAGCAAGTGTATGACGCATTAAGAATGCTGAATAATGATTTTCGTAAAAGAAGCGCTGACACCGCTTCTATCGTTCCCGCTTTTAAAGAAATAGCGGCCGATTGTGAAATAGAATTCAGAATGCCTACAAGAGACCCTAAAGGAAACCCTACCAATGGCATTAATCGCTACCAGTCAATGACTACCTATAGCGGTTCTGATGATGTAATGATTCAAAGCTGGCCCAGAGATATGTATATGAACGTTTTTGTTGTAAATTCTTTTGAACGAGCGGGGCTTATTGGATATACAAGGACTCCTGCAAATCTTGAAGGTATTTTGGGATTAAAAGATGGTATTGTAATACTACATACAGCTTTAGGCAGTATTGGCACAGGACAAGCTTCTATTAACAGGTCGCTCACTCATGAGGTTGGGCATTGGTTAAACTTATTGCACACATGGGGGCAAACCAACGACCCGGGAGTGTCTTGTGGAGACGATGGAGTTAATGATACCCCAATTACACAAGGTTCATTTGGTTGCAACCTGAATCAGGCTATTTGCACACCCGCAACACAGGTAGCACCGGGCGTAATAGAAAATGTACAAAATCACATGGATTACAGCGGATGCCCAAGAATGTTTACCGAAGGGCAAAAATTGAGAATGCATGCCGCGTTAAACAGTAATGTATCAGGCAGAGATTCATTATGGTCTAACTATACACTTAACTACACAGGTGCAGGTATTTCTGATAATACCAATACTGCGCCACCTGTTGCCGATTTTTACATTCCCAATAAAAGCGCTTGTGTTGGCGAAACCGTTACCATTAAAGATTTTTCTTGGAGAGGCCCCATTACCAATTGGGAATGGCAATTTGAGAATGCAACACCTGCTGTTTCAAACGATAAAAATCCCACCGTGTCTTTCAATAGTACAGGTTGGCAAAAAGTAACTTTAAAAGTTACCAATAATAATGGACAGGATACTAAAACACAAGAGCGTTTTATTTTCGTAAGAGATGGCAATGTGCAGTCGTTTTATGAATCTTTTGAAGATGCGGATTATGTAGGGAATAATTATATCGCTGAAAATTACGCGAATAATAAATCGGAATGGGTATTGACAAACAAAGCATCTTACAGTGGTGGTTTAAGTTTTATGCTCAACAATTTTGATGTAGATATATATGATATTGACGCATTCACTACTCCTGAATATGACTTGTCTGCCAGTTTTATATCCGATTTAAAGTTTAAATACAGTTTAGCTACAAGAGCATCTTATCCTGAAGATATTAAAGAACGTTTAAGAGTTTTATACTCTACCGATTGTGGTGCGACATGGAGAGTAATGCTAAATCAAACAGGCATTTCATTAATCACCGCAGGAAACTTCAATCAATATTTTGTGCCTTCACAAGAAAACCAATGGAAAGAGTTGAGTATTCCGATACCTAACTTGGCTTTAAATAATGGCTCGGCAATTTTCAAATTTGAATTTACCGGAGATAAATTTTCAAATAACCTATACATAGATGATATTAATATTGAAGATGCCTATACTTCAGTAAACAGCGCTTTGGCTGAAAATATTAATATCAATGTATTTCCCAATCCTTCACACGGTAATTTTATTTTAGCGTTTGAAAATTCAAAAGTTGAAACAGGTATTGTTCAGGTTTATGATATGACAGGGAAATTGGTATTTGAAGAAAATCATTTATTCAACACAGGAACTCAGAAATATACTGTTGACGGTAAATTTTCTACAGGGTTGTATCAATTGAATTTATTATTGGGCAAACAATCGTTCCAAAAGAAAATTCAAGTTATCGCTGAATAGTATTTCAAATTAAATATTATACCGTTTACATTTCAATATTAGTCTAATACCTTACGGTATAAACTATTGCAAACTTCAAAACTGTCCGCATAGTCAGACTACTTTTGAAATACAATTAGCATAACAACAAATGAATGGCAACGATGCTAAACGACTTTCGAGACTGACTGCAATCTTGACCCTTGGCAAATAAACTATGTAATACCAATTAGACTTTAATATTAGTCTGTTTTTTGTCATGCTGACGAAGGAAGCATCTCTATATCCTTGTCCTGAAAGATGCTTCCTTCGTCAGCATGATAGAGTCTATTTTCAATGTCTAAATGGTATAAAACTATCTGCCAAAGGGAATTTGACGAAAGGACTGATAGTAAACAAATGGACAGAAATTTGGGAAATGGATTTAGACAGAGCATTTACCA
>CAYSGX010000181.1:6118-6440 GCA_964430605.1 uncultured Chitinophagaceae bacterium | reverse complement strand
TTGTCAAGGATCCTGTCGAACCATATTGGGCAGCCTGCGCACTACCCTTCGATAACTTGTCCTGAACTTGATTCGGGAAGCTCAGGCTGACAACGCGCATTTTCCGAAGATGTCTATTGTTATAATGTTGCAAAGAACAAAAGTCCCATATCTTATAACTTTACAACCTTTCAACTTTATAATAAATATTAGCTTCACAGCCGAAATCAAAACAGCAGCAAGGAAAAAAAACACCCTTTTTCTATATGATTAGATGCTTCGAGGAAGTATTGTTATTTTCAGTGGAATTTTATCTGTTATTTTTTTAAAGAAAAAGGTATTT
>CAYSGX010000181.1:0-6108 GCA_964430605.1 uncultured Chitinophagaceae bacterium | reverse complement strand
GAAAAAAAACACCCTTTTTCTGTTCATTTCGATATTAATATTTAATAGTGCAATCGCTCAACACGATTGCTATTTAAAAGATGAAAATGCAGGTGCAAGAGAAAGAAATGTTGACTTCAAGCATCTGAAATTAACTTTGGAATTACAGCCCGAAAAAGGTTTGGTGAAAGGTGTAGCGGAGCATACTTTTTCCCCTTTACAAAAAGAGGTAGATTCTGTTTTTTTAGATGCTCCGAAAATAAAAATCGAAAAAGTTTTACTGAACAATAAAGCCGTAAAGTTTGATACTAATGATAAAGGGTTGATTGTACGTTTTCAGCCTGCGTTGCAATGGGAAACCACGCATACGCTTACCATTACTTACGAAGCTGAACCCCAAAAAGGCATGTACTTCATAGGCTGGAACGAACCTGTTCCGCAAAGCAAAACACTGCAATCGGTGCGCAGACAAATATGGACACAGGGACAGGGCACAGACAACCGCCACTGGATACCCATGTTTGATGATATGAGCGATAAAATTACCAGCGAAATATTGCTGACTTTCGACAAAAAATATAAAGCGCTTTCTAACGGAAAACTGATTTCGGCAAAAGAGCAAAAAGACGGAACGGTGGCTTGGCATTACAAAATGACTTATCCCCACGCACCTTATTTAATTATGCTTGGCATTGGCGAATATGAAATTCGTACTACCAAAACCAAGCGGGGTGTTGAGGTAAACAACTGGTATTATCCCGATTTTCCCGAAACAGTTGAGCCTGCTTACCGCTACACCGAAAATATGATTGACTGGATGGAGCAGGAATTTGGCATCAGTTATACGTGGGAACAGTATTCGCAAATACCTGTTCAGGATTTTATGTATGGCGCAATGGAAAACACTACGGCTACTGTTTTTGGCGATTTCTATCTGGTTGACAATCGTGCTTTTTTAGACAGAAATTATATCAGCACCAATGCGCATGAATTAGTGCATCAATGGTTTGGCGATTATATTACCGCTTGGGGAGCGGAAGATGCGTGGTTGCAGGAAAGTTTTGCTACGCATTATCAAAAACATTTTGAGCGCAGTGTTTTCGGGGAAGACCATTTTCAGTGGAACAGAAGAAATGAACTGAACAGTGTGCTGGCTGCCGCTAAAAACAACAGCAATCCTATTCGCCATACAAAGGCGGGCAGTGCGCGTATTTATCCGAAAGGTTCGTTGGTATTGGATATGCTGCGCTATGTTTTGGGCGATGAGCAATATCAAAAAGCGGTTACTCATTATCTGAAAAAACATGCTTACGAAAATGTAGATGCCAATGATTTTAACCGTGCGTTTCTGGAATCGTTGGGCGTAAACCTGAACTGGTTTTTTGATCAGTGGATATTGAGAGGCGGTGAGCCGAAATATACAGTGAGCTATGAAGATGTAACCAAAAACAACAACAGATATACCGAAATAAAAGTAGAGCAAACGCATGATGTTGATGATGTGGTCAAGCTGTTCAGAATACCCATAGTGTTTCAGGTCTTTTATAAAGACGGCACAAGCAACGAAGTAAAAGAATGGATTGAAAAGCAATCGCACACGGTAAGCATTCCGAATGAAAAAAACAAAGACATTGATTTTGTGTTGTTCGACCCGAATTATCAAATCATTAAAACGGTTGCCTTCAAAAAATCTTTTGAAGAACTGAAATCTCAGGCAGTCAAAGCCCCAAACATGATAGACCGCTATGACGCACTGAAAGAAATAGCGTCAGAAAGTTTTGAAAACAAAAAAGATTTTCTGATTGAACTTTTTAAGAAAGAAACTTTTCATGCCAATCGTACAGAAATATCTAAACAATTAGCCGAAAATGCCGACAAACTTGATGTGAAAACGATTCAGCTTTTGCTGAACGACAAACATGCCCGGGTGCGTCAAAGCGTTGTTGAAAATATTGAAACAATCACTTCGAAATATCTGCCTGCTTTTGAAAAACTGCTCGCTGATTCATCTTATTATGTAGTGGAAAAAACATTGAGCAAATTAGCCGAACAATATCCAGCGCAACTGCAACGCTATTTGGATTTTACCAAAAACGATATTGGCACAGGCAGCAGCGTAAAAGTAAAATGGCTCGAATTAGCTACACAAATTGACAGGCAAAATCATATTGATGAACTGGTAAAAATGAGCAGTGCGCAATATGAGTTCAGAACACGCAGCAACGCATTTGAGGCATTGAAAAAGCTGAACTATTTAGACGATGCTTTAATCAGTAATCTGTTTAACGCGCTTGTTCATTTCAATACACGCTTGAATGCGCCTGCCAAAAAAGTTGCTGAATATTATATGGAGCAAAAAGATTTTAAAGACAAATTGGTTGCCTATTACAAAAACAATTCATGGCTGTTGCATGAAAAAGAAAAGTTGAAGCCGGTTTTTGAATAGTGATTTTGCTTATTAAAATAGTTTTATCTTACATTCCTTAAAACATTTTACATGATCCGCATTATAGCCATGCTGATTTTGTCGCTGGCAATGAAGGCGGCATTCAGCCAAACCACTTTAAACTTTTGTGCAGGGGTAGAAAAAGATTACTGCTACTTTAACAATACAAAATTTATTACGCCCATAGACAGCTCGCAAGCGTTAATATTTATGATGGTAAAAAACCCCAATGGCTTCGGCACTACAAAACTGAAGTTTGATATATACAGCATAGAAAAAACGGGTAAGGAAAATTTAATCAATACTTTAGAGCAGGCAGTTGAAAACGATTGGGACTGGGTATGGAAATCTGATTTATTAAAAACTCCCGGAAAATATCGTGTAAAGATTACCAATCATCTGAATAATGAAGTAGCCAATAAGAGTTTAGAGCTTATTCTGCCTTAGCGAAAATCTTATTTTTCACAATGCCTTTCTTGTGCAGGAAAAATTGCAGGCTCGTTTGCAATACTCCTATTCCATAGGTCATACTTCTGCTGAAATTAATAGAAGATGCTTCTTCAAAATATTTTGTAGGGCAGGTAACTTCCGCAATTTCAAAACCCTCCATAAATATCTGTGCCAGCATTTGGTTATCAAAAACAAAATCGTCTGAATTAGCTTCAAGATTAATACTTTGAATTACCTCTTTAGAAAATGCTCTGTAGCCGGTGTGGTATTCTGAAAGTTTTTCGCCTAATAAAATATTTTGTGTAAGCGTAAGCATCCGGTTGAATATATATTTATACAGCGGCATACCACCTTTTAAAGAACCACCGCCCAATATGCGGGAACCCAATACAACAGGATATACTTCATTGGCAATTATAGATGCCATTGCCTCAATTAATTTTGGGGTGTACTGATAATCGGGATGTAACATGATAACTATATCGCCACCCAGCTCAAGCGCTTTTTTATAACACGATTTCTGATTGCCTCCATACCCGCGGTTTACATCGTGCTTTATAATATGCCTGATACCAATTTGCTTTGCAACCTCAATAGTGTTGTCTTTACTGTTATCATCTACCAACACTACTTCATCTACAATATCAAACGGAATTTCATTATAGGTTTTTTCTAAAGTTAAAGCCGCATTATATGCCGGCAACACCACCACTACCTTTTTGTTTTTTAACATAAATAATTTTCAGAAACCGCAAAAATAAAGTAAAGCCTTTTAATATACCGAAATGACTGAGATTTTGAAAAAATCAAAGTTCAGAACCTTCGGTATTAACTGATAGTACATTTCGTCTCCTTCGGAATCTCAACTACTTTCAGTATAATAAGCTCATAACCGTGATTTTAGGGTAAAAAAGTATATTTGTAACCCTATTCAAGCGCTATGTTAAAAACAATCTTCTCCTGCGAGCATGGGGGCAATCAAATTCCTGAAAAGTATAAGCCGCTTTTCGACAATCAGCAACATGTGCTGACAACATTCAAGTCGTATGATATTGGCGCCATGAACCTCTACAAAGATTTGCTGGAAGAAATGGGCGACCACGGCAATCACTTTCAATATTGCCGTATGCTGGTTGATGTAGATAAAGATATCAATAGCCCCGATTTGTTTTCTCAAACTATTTCTAAACTCACCACCCGTGAGAAAAATAAAATCCTGAAAGATTTTTATTTCCCGTGGAGGGAAGAACTGGAGAAACAAATTGCTACATTGGCAAAATCAAACCATGTGATGCATTGCTCCATACACACCTTTTCTCCATTGGTAAATGATGAAAAAAGAGATGTTGACATTGCAGTATTGTTTGAGCCCGAGAGAAAATTAGAAGCCTTTTTTGCAGAAAAATTTATCAGCTTTCTGCAGGAAGAAAATCCCAAACTTAGAATTAAAGCCAATTATCCTATACCGGGCGGCAACGAAGGTTTTGTGCATCATTTAAAGCAGCAAAAATTTTCTAAAAAATACATTGGCATTCAACTGGAAGTCAGCCAGGCATTTCCATTAGGCAAATCAGATAAATGGATTGCATTAAAACAGCAAATTTTAAAAAGTTTCAAAATATCTTTAAAAGAATTAAAAACTAATCTTCTCTAATAACCGACTAACCATACTAAATGAAAAAACTTTTTCCTTTTTTAATGTGTGTAACATTTATAAATCTATATGCACAACAGAATATTATTCGTTGCGCTTTCGATGAAGCAAACAACATTCAGTCTGAAAGAAACCTCAACTATAAAAAAGCAATTACTGAATCTTTTAATTATGCAAAAGTAATTGCACAGCACAACGCCTATAAAAGGAATAGTGATTCTGTTTTAAGAATTCCCGTGGTAGTACATATAGTTTACAAAACTACTCAGCAAAATATTCCCGATTCTTTGGTGTATAGCCAAATAGAAATTTTGAATAGAGATTTCAGAAGGCAAAATAGTGATACCGCTACTTTACGTTCAATATTCGATGGTTTAGGTAAAGACTCGGGAATTGAATTTTATTTAGCCTTCGAAGATCCAGACGGCAACCCAACTACAGGTATTACCAGAACTCAAACAACAAGAGATGCTTTCACTTTCAGTTTATTTGGCGGTGGTGGTTTAGACGATGTAAAGTTCGATTCGCTGCAAGGAAAAAACAGTTGGAACACAAATGAGTACTTAAATATCTGGGTGTGTAACACCGTAGATCCGCAATCGTTTTTTGGCGCAGTTTTAGGTTATGCGTATCCACCGCAAGGCGCGCCCAACTGGCCCGTAGATGCTTTTCCTGCCGACCCCAGAGTAGAAGGTGTGGTTATTCATTTTGAAGTTTTCGGAAGCCCTAATCCTTATGCTGTTGGCGATTTTGCAGTTGCCAATAAAGGAAGGACAGCCGTTCATGAAATTGGCCATTATCTTGGACTAAGACATATTTGGGGCGATGGCCAAGCGGCAATTTTTGGAGGTACAGATTGTACTGTCGATGATGGCATTGCAGACACGCCTAACTCAGGTAATAACTCACAGGCAGGTTGTAACGCAAATAAAAATACTTGTAATGATGGCCCGGGAGACTTACCCGATATGTGGGAGAATTACATGGACTATTCTGAAGAAAGTTGCCAAACAATTTTTACCGAAGGGCAAGTTGATATAATGAGAGCAATGTTACAAACTGCAAGAAGCGGGTTACTGCAAGGCAAGTGTATTGATACCACTAATGTTGGAGTAAAAGAATCAATTACAACACTTGCCGTAAATATTTATCCTAATCCTTCAAGTGGTATTATCAATATTGATTTTGGAACCGTGACCAATAATGTAAAAGTTTCTATTACTAATACAATTGGAAATGTTGTAAGCGAATTTGTATTCAACAACAATCAATCGCAATACGCGATTAACACCAACAATTTCTCAAAGGGCATATATTTTATGCACATTAAAAGTGGAGACAGAACAGCAATAAAACGCATTGTGATTAACGAATAGATTCTCTGCAACTACATACCAACCTAAGTTCGGGATAAGAAAAATTAATTAGTCAAATATTTGGAGTATTTGAGCCGTTGGCTGAAGCCTAACGGCAATAATTGGTTAAAGTTATTGCTCCCGATATTCATCCTGTCGTGTAGACATAAATACCATAAAGTAAAATATTATAACCACAATAGAAACATAGACTTGGTATAATG
>CAYSGX010000180.1:0-6445 GCA_964430605.1 uncultured Chitinophagaceae bacterium | reverse complement strand
CCGACCTTGTTGCAGGTACATACCGTGCCGAATTGAACGCAGCCACTATGTTGGGGCAATCGAAAAACGCTTTTCAGGCTGAAATAGATGCTGCCTGCGAAATGGCAGATTTTCTACGCTTCAATGTGCAGTATATGACAGAGATTTACGCCATGCAGCCCGAATCATCTGCGGGCATCTGGAACAGAATGGAGTGGCGACCGTTAGAGGGATTTGTCTATGCGTTAACGCCTTTCAACTTCACCGCCATTGCAGGCAATCTTCCCGCAAGCGCAGCCATGATGGGTAATGTGGTAGTATGGAAGCCCAGCGATGACCAGATTTATTCCGCTTATGTGCTGATGAAAATTTTCAGACTGGCGGGTGTACCCGATGGCGTAATCAACTTAATTTATCCCGATGGCGTTGAAGCAGGCGAAATAGTTTTTGCACACCCCGATTTTGCAGGCATACATTTCACAGGCTCTACCGCAGTGTTTCAAACAATATGGAAAAAAATTGGCGAAAATATTCACCGCTACAAATCCTACCCGCGCATAGTGGGCGAAACAGGCGGAAAAGATTTTGTGGTGGCGCACCCTTCGGCAGATGCAAAAATTACAGCCACTGCTTTATCGCGTGGGGCGTTTGAATATCAGGGGCAGAAATGCTCGGCTGCATCGAGAGCCTATATTCCATCTAACCTGTGGGAAGATGTAAAAACGTTTGTTGTGGAAGATATGAAAAGCATGAAAATAGGCGGCACAGAAGATTTTACCAATTTCATAAATGCCGTAATCAACGAGCGCAGTTTTAACAAGCTGGCTTCGTATATAGATAAGGCAAAAGAAGATGCCGATGCTGAAATAATTGTGGGAGGAGGTTACGACAAATCGAAAGGCTATTTTATTGAGCCTACGGTAATTCTTACCAAAAATCCCAAGTATGTTACCATGTGCGAAGAATTGTTTGGACCTGTGCTGACCGTATATGTATATAATGAAAACGAATTTGAAACCACGCTTGATTTGGTGAACGAAACTTCGGGCTACGCGCTGACAGGTGCAATTATTTCGCAAGACAGATACGCTATTGAACTGGCAGCAAAAAAGCTGAAAAATGCGGCAGGAAATCTCTATATCAACGACAAGCCCACAGGCGCAGTAGTAGGGCAGCAGCCGTTTGGCGGAGCAAGAGGTTCAGGCACTAACGATAAAGCGGGAAGCATGATAAACCTGTTGCGCTGGGTTTCGCCACGCACCATAAAAGAAACGCTTGTGCCCCCCACAGATTATCGTTATCCGTTTTTGGAAGAATAAGTTTTTTGTTTCCCGCAGATTTCGCAAATGACGCAGTTGTGCGTCATATTAGAAAAACCCGAAATGGACAAAAAAATAAAATTGATTTACCTAATCCTCATATTGACCTTGAACTTTTCTTGTGTTGAAAAGGGTTCAACCGACAAAGAAACTAACAAGCCTGAATTGGTAGTAACTTCAAAAACCGATACCTTAAAATTTACTTCTGGAATTCGTGCTATCTTTCAGGACAGAAAAGGGAATTATTGGTTTGGAAGTCTCCGAGAAGGTGTTGCGGTTTATAATGGTAAATCATTCACGTATTTCACTAGTAATGATGGTCTTACAGACAACCAAATCCATTCCATTCAAGAAGACAAACTAGGAATAATTTGGTTTAGCACTCAACATGGAGTCAGCAGTTACAATGGCTCAATAATTACAAACCACACAAAGGAAAACAACGAAACTACTCAATATGCTTTTCCAATGCCAAACAATAAATCTAAACCAAGTGTATGGATGAAAACTGAAAATGATTTGTGGTTTGAAGCCGACATTAAATCAGGAGTTTATAGATACGATGGACAACGATTACATTATTTAGACCTTCCTCCTCAAAAAGTCCTTAACCCCAACGATAATTTGTTTGCTGTAACTGATATTTCAAATGGCAAAAATAATATGATTTGGTTTGGCACGTATGCAGGTGTTTTCGGGTACAATGGGAGTGATTTTACAATTATTAATGATGAAACATTAGGATATGATAGAAAAATTGAACCTTTGCATATACGAAGTATTTACGAAGATTCTAAAGGCAGGCTTTGGATTGGGAATAACGGAATTGGCGTATTACTTAAAGAAGGTGATTCAATCATAAATTTTTCAAATAAGCATCGCTTGATTCACCCCAATAGTACAAGAAAAGGAGACAAATCACCTCAAGGTACACTGGAACACGTTTTTATAATTGCAGAAGATAAAAGAAGAAATATTTGGTTTGGAGACAGAGATGCCGGAATCTGGAAATACGATGGTAAACAATTAGAAAATTATACGGCAAAAGATGGATTAGCAAATGATTTCGTTCTTTCAATTTACGAAGATAGAAATAGTGAATTATGGTTTGGAATGGCAGACGGAAGCATATATAAGTTTAACGGAAAGGCTTTTGAAAAGCAATTTTAAGAAATACGAACGCACAACAGCAGTTTGGCAAAATGGCGGGTTCAGTGCTAAATTCAACGGCAGTTCTTCGATTGAATTTTTGTGTAAAACTGAACATTTCTGCCTTGAAATCCGCCACTTCGCCAAGCTGCAAACCGAAAAAAAGACACGTTCAAAATTTTGGGAGTAAGTTTTTTTATTTATAACCACAATAGATACATAGATTTAGTATGGAGCGGAATTGCGCTATTGTGTCCCCGCCAAAAAGCGGGGCTATGATAATCTGAATCTGTTTTTCAGTAAAGCATAGCAATCCCGCCAAGCGGGTTGCACATAGCTGCTAAACCTTGCTCATAGAACCAAACCATTATAAAAAAAGACAAGACACCTATGTATCTATGTGGTTTAAATTATTTTTATTACGTGATATTTGTACCCACATGGTAGCATTTTGAAGGGAGGCGGAAAAATGATTGAGATTTTTACGTTATTCCTCAACTTTTTTACTTGACCTGAAAAAAATCAGCGCAATTTGCGAAATCTGCGGGAAACATTTTAAAGCATAATCAATGGCAGCAAACAAACATTGGATTTTATTATTCCTGATTAATCTGAATGTTGTTTATGCTGCGGCTGCAAATTTTGTATTCAATACTGAATCACAAGTAACATATCAAAATATTCTGAACGGAAAAACCATTCTTGCTTCCGAAGAAATTGCAACTTATAAAACGCTGCAAAAAGACAATCTGATATGGCTTTGGCTGGAAGACTACAATGAATTTATTCAGCTATATTTTTCAGAAAACGAAAGCGATTTTAAAAGCTACATAACCAACAACGAAAAAAGAATTGCAGCATTAAAAAAAGCAAATCATAAAAGCGCATGGCAGCAATATACCGTTGCGGAAAACTACCTGCATCTGGCTTTTGCGCAGTTTATGTTTGAAGAATATGTTTCGGGTTTTTGGAATATGCGGAAAGCGTACAGCCTGTTGGAAGAAAACAGCAAAGCCTATCCCGATTTTGCTGCCAACAAAAAAAATATTGCACTCATTCAAGCCCTCACGGGAATACTGCCCGAAAAATATCATTGGATTTTAAATTTGTTCGGCATAGATGCAAGCCTTGAAAAAGGCGCTGCCACGCTAAAGAAACTGGCTTTGCGAACTGATAAATATTTTGATTTCAGCAATGAAGCAAAATTGATGTATGGCATTTTGCTGTTTCATACAGGCGATGACAGAAAAAAAGCCATTGATTTTTTCCAACAACAAAATTTCCCTGAAAAAGACAATCTCATAGGGAATATTACGCTGGCAAACCTGCTGCTTCACAGCAACGAAAACAAGCAAGCCGAAGCATTGCTGAACAATATTTCCGCAGATAATATTTATCCCAAAGTTGCATTAACCGAACACCTGAAAGGCATTTGGCAACTGCAACAGCTAAACGGCAAAACGGCAACGAATCATTTCAGAAATTATTTATTGCAAACCAAAAGCAAGCACCTGATTAAAAGCAGCTATCATAAAATCGCATGGTGCTATTTAATTCAGAATAATATGCAGCAATACGAAAAGCATATTGCTGAAATCGGCAAAACAGGAAAAGCTGTGCGCGAAGCTGACAAACAGGCAATGAAAGCATTTGAAAACAAAACTGCTCCGAATATCGAACTGCTGAAATCCCGACTGCTGTTTGATGCGGGAAATTATGAAGCTGCGCTTGCAATACTGAACAATGCGGAAACGAACGCCAGCAATAAGATTTACGAAACAGAGCTTGTATATCGTAAAGCGCGGGTATATGACAAAATGAATGATAAAAGCCAAGCCGTTTCGCTGTATAAAGAAACCATCAGCAAAGGTGAAAAGCTGCCTTATTATTATGCTGCAAATGCCGCTTTGCAGTTGGGCTATATTTATGAACAGCAGCGCGATAAAAAAAAGGCTGCGCAGTATTTTGAAAAATGCCTTTCTTTACAAAACCATGAATATGTAAACAGCCTTTCGCAAAAAGCAAAAGCCGCTTTGAAAAGAATGCAGGAATAGCCTATGAAATTGCAGCGCAACATTAATCTTACAGCTTACAACACATTTGGCATTAATGCTTATTGCGATTATTTCGCAGAAATATTTTCTGTTGACGATTTATTGGAAATAATTCACGACACATCGCTGAAACCTTTGCCCAAGCTGATTTTGGGCGGTGGCAGCAATATTTTGTTTACACAAAATTTTAAAGGGCTTGTTATTAAAAACAGCATCAAAGGCATTGAGAAAATTAAAGAAAATGAACAGCATGTTTTTATAAAAACTTGCGCAGGCGAAGTGTGGCACGATTTGGTGCAATATGCCATTGCAAATAATTATGGCGGTATCGAAAATCTCTCGCTTATTCCCGGGCAGGTAGGCGCTGCTCCCATGCAGAATATTGGCGCGTATGGCGTGGAAATAGAATCGGTTTTTGATACGCTTGAAGCCCTTGATTTGCAAACAGGCGAGATACATATTTTTGACAAGCAAGCCTGCAAATTCGGTTATCGTGAAAGTATTTTCAAGAAAGAAGCAAAAGAAAAATATTGCATTGTGTCGGTAACATTCAGGCTGAATAAAAAACCGACACTCAATACTTCTTACGGAGCAATTCAGGATACGCTGAAAGCAATGAACATCACCGAACCAAACGTAAAAACAGTTAGTGAAGCAGTAATACAAATCAGAACATCTAAGCTGCCCGACCCGAAAATTTTGGGCAACGCAGGCAGTTTTTTTAAAAATCCTGAAATAACGCACGAACAGTTTATACAACTACAACAGCAATATCCTGCTATACCTCACTATCCTGCTGCCGACAACAAAATGAAAATTCCCGCAGCGTGGCTGATTGAGCAATGCGGCTGGAAAGGCAAGCGCACAGGCAACACAGGCTCTCACGCACAACAGGCTTTGGTTTTAGTGAACTACGGAAATGCCACAGGTGCGGAAATCAAAACGCTTTCAGAACAAATACAACAAAGCGTGAAAGAAAAGTTTGGTATTGAGTTGATAGCTGAGGTGAATTTTGTTTGAGGGATATCTTTCAAAATTTTATTTCGGATAAATTTATCCGAAATAAAAAACTTGTCTATCTTTGTCTCCGAAAAGGAGCTACCGTGTGGACACAAATACCATAAGGTAAAATATTATAACCACATAGAAACATAGATTTGGTATAGTGTACGATTTACTGTTATTGTGAATTTTGCTTGCAAAACTATGTCGTCTTGTTACTTGTTTTTCAGTGAAACATAGTCCCGCCAAGCGGGATACAATAGTAGGTTCAGACCTTAATAATAAAGTCAAAGCACTATGAAACAAAGACGTAACAACTATGTTTCTATGTGGTTTATATAAAAAAGATGTGTCCACACGGTAGGAAAAGGAACGAACAGAAAATGTTTTCAAAGGCTTGTGAATATGGAATAAGAGCAACCTTGCACATTGCAAAACAATCGCAATCGGGCAACCGTGTGAGCCTGAAAGACATTGCCAAAGCCATTGATTCGCCCGAAGCATTTACAGCCAAAATTTTGCAGCAGCTTTCCCGAAACGGAATCATACATTCGATGAAAGGTCCCGCAGGCGGTTTTGAAATTGACAGAAAAGAGCTGAATAAAATAAAACTGAGCCATATTGTTACTGCTATTGACGGAGACAGCATTTACAAAGGTTGCGGGCTTGGGCTTAAAGAATGTAACGAATTAAGACCTTGTCCTGTACACGACAGGTTTAAGGCTATCAGAGATGATTTAAAAACCATGCTGGAAACAACAGGTATTAAAGAACTGGCAAACGGTCTGAACGAAGGATTGACATTTTTGAAACGGTAAAAAATTTGAACAAATAAAGGATAAAAAAATCTTAAATACTAAAATGAAACAGATTGAACATATAGACGATATCAAAACTTTGGTAAACAATTTTTACGGCAAAGTACGTGAAGATGAGTTGCTG
>CAYSGX010000179.1:0-6491 GCA_964430605.1 uncultured Chitinophagaceae bacterium | reverse complement strand
TAACAATGGCATCTAAGAACTCGCCATTGTTAGAGACGCATTGCAAGACCCTTACAAAAAATACATGATGGGCAATGCCGGTGAATTGTGCGCTGCTAAATTCAACTTTAGCAGAGAAGAACAAGATGCTTATGCTGTTGAATCATATAAGCGCGCTCAAAAGGCTTATGAAGAAAACGCTTTTGCAAGCGAACTGGTAGCTGTGCCTGTACCTTCAAGAAAAGGTGATGTCTTGGTTACAGAAGATGAAGAATACAAAAAAGTAGATTTCGATAAATTAAAAACATTAAAACCTGCTTTTGCAAAAGATGGCACCATAACTGCCGCAAACGCTTCAAAAATTAACGATGGCGCTGCGGCAGTAATATTAATGAGTGGCGAAAAAGTGAAAGAACTGGGTTTAAAACCATTGGCTAAAATACTGGCATTTGCCGATGCTTCACAAGACCCCGATTGGTTTACCACTACCCCATCGTTGGCGATGCCAAAAGCAATTGCTAAAGCGGGTTTAAAACTTAGCGATATTGAATATTTCGAAATCAACGAAGCATTCTCTGTAGTAGCGCTGGCAAATATTAAAGAAATGAACTTAGACCCTGCACGTGTAAACGTATATGGTGGCGCTGTTTCTTTAGGGCATCCGGTAGGCGTTTCGGGTGCAAGAATTACCATTGCCTTATCTACCATTCTGAAAAATAAAGGCGCAAAATATGGTGTTGCCGGTATTTGCAACGGTGGCGGTGGCGCTTCTGCAATTGTTATTGAAAATTTACAATAGTTTGTAACATATACTTTATACTGAAAAGCACCTCAATTGCGAGGTGCTTTTTTTTATTTTGGTTAAAACAAAATATTGAATCATTATAACCTTTGAAAGAAAAAAATTACTTTAAAACATTACAACTAATATAGTTTAGTACATCTCCTCAATTGGCAATTTGTAATCATATAATTACTTCTTTTATTTCAACATCATTGAAATATCTATACAATTTTAGCCTATAATTTTTTTCATCATTTGAAAGCGGAAGAATTCTAGGTGCCTTATAAAATTTATTTTTAAAGCCTTGAGGATTTTCTTCTAATTTTAAAGGGGACTCTTCATTAAATACATAGCTATTGATATTTTTAGCTATTTTATCAAAGTTTTCTTCACCAATTTCTTCTAATAACAAATTAACAATATTAGCAATTCCTGATAATATTTTATTGGTTTTTACATTTTCAATTTTTCTAATTAATATTCCACCGAAATTATTTAATTGCTTATTGCCAAATGTAATATCAACACCTTTGAATTTCTGCCTTTTGTAAGTATCAGTTGTGGTATATCTATGGAAGTACCATTCTCCAAAAGTTCCTTGTCTGCTTTCCTTTTTATGCCGGAATGAATGCGAGAAAACATCTTTATGTTTGTAATTTATACTGTTTAGATAAAACTCTATCTCTCTAATTTTGTATTTATTTTCTGTGGATACAAGTAATTGTCGATTTAGAATATTATCAGCAATTCTATCAAATTGGCATTCAATTTCATTTGCTGAAATTCTATTCTCTGAAACCTCTTTTAATAACTGTATTAATGTATTCATATCAATTTATTTTTTTTCTAAATTTCTTTCGTCTTCGTAATAGTTTAAATATTCTTGAAGGTATGATATATTTTTATTTCTCAAATCCTCAAGAATTGTATTTTCTTCAGCGCCATAATCTGTGCATAAGGTAGCTATTACTAAGTTTCTCAACATACCTTTTTCTTTTGCAGAAAATTAAAAGCCCCGAAGAATATCTCTTCGGGGCTTCATTATTAATAAGGAAATGAACCTTATTCTTTCACCAATCTTAAAGTTTTGTATTCGTTATTACTGGCTATGCGCACCATATAAATACCCGAAGCCAAATCAGCGATATTCAGCTTATGATTAAACTGCTTAATATTTGAATAAGCATGTTCTTTAATCAGGGTTTTACCTAGCACATCTGTAACCGTAATGCTAATTTGATTTGAGTTTTTCATAGAGCCGTTAACCATCACAATATTTGTTGCAGGATTTGGCGCTAAGTTAAACGAAGCAAGGCTGCTAAAATCCTTCACGCTATTAGGTTCACAATCCTCAGTAGCTCCTGCTACAAATACCTGCACAGGTGTTCCAAAACCAACGCACGATTGGTTAATTGAAGGAAATGAAGCCGGCAATGGTGGTATTCTGAAAGAAATACTTACATAAGAACTGTCAGGTGGAATGATTGCCGAGCTGCCCGGAACGGTAACAATCTGGTCAATACCATTCAATGCGGCACAAGAATCGGCACTAACGATAATGTCAAAATCAGGCACGTTAAAAGTTAATGGCCCTGTACCAATATTATTTACAATGAATGTCCAGGTGCCATTAGGGTCTCCCGCAAATAAACTTGTAAGCTGCAAACATGGCAATGAACCGCCTAATAATGAAGTTAATAATGCCTGGTCAATATCTAAATCTAAACCGCCCGGGTTGCCTAATAAGGCTTCTGTTAACTGGCGTATCAAATCTAAAGTATCACCATTAGGATAAACACCCATCAAGGTATCAACTTTCCAATCTAAATTGGTAGAGAATGTTGGGCAAATTTGTCCATCGGGCCTGCAAAAATTCAGCGTATCCCACACCAATGGTTCACTCACCGGATTCTCAATTAAGAAAGGCGTTAAATAATAATTACCCGAAGGAATATTCGGACATAGATTAGTAAATAAATAATCGCCATTATTATTATCAGCTTGCCACACACGGTTTAAAGCTGCGGCAGCATCTGCATCGGCTTGTGAAGTAACCGGCCCGTCTGCAACGGCAGTTAATGCCCACGCCACAGTATTGTTTGGAGAAACTGTAACCCCCGATGCCTGTAAATTTAGTATTGCTGAACAACAAAGAGTATCTACTGAAATAGGTTCGGCACCAATTATAGCGCACTCGATACAATTTACATTTCCGGTTATAGTTTGCGTACAACCAACACTATCAGTAACAATTACTGTCCATGAAGTATTGTTTGCAATCGTTTCTCCATTTTGATTGGGTGAATTGTTTGCAATATTAAAACCACCACCGGCACCACCTGTAGCACCGCTTACAATTACCACCAATTGATCTAATGAGCAACTGTAAATACCTGAAGCGCCTGTTACAGGCGTTAACTGTGTGAAATTAATCCCGGTTAAGGCAGTACTGCAACCATTGGCATTCGTAAATCTGACAGTATAAAATGCTGTGCCTGTTATAGTTTGCGATTGTGCTTCCGTTAAAGTTAACGGTGTGCCTAAAGTGTTGTTACCTGCAAACCATGTGAAGGTTCCTGCTTCTGTCGTAATTGACGATTCCAATGCAGTTAAATCTGCTGTTTCACCTGCACATAAAAACTGTGGCGCTATCGGGGTTAACACGGTTTTTTGATTTACTGCAAAACTGAACGAAGTATTATCTGTACATCCTGCCACATTTTCAAAGTTTACATAGAAAGTATCTTGTTCGGTAGGAAACTGTGCTTGTATTTGCATGGTGGTTAATAAAACGCCTCCATTAAGAGGATTTCCATTATACCATTCAAAAGTACCTGCATCAGCAGTCAACTGTGCCTCAAAGTCAGTTAAATCAACAGTGTCTCCAACACAAATGGCAGCAGGTGTAATAACATTTAATGTCGTTGCCGCATTCACATCATACAATACTGATGCAGCAGCAGTACAGCCTGTTAAAAAACTTGTAAACACAGCATCAAAAGGCACCGCATCTTCAGCATAAACAGCATCGGGAGTTGTAACTGCACTGCCTGAAACACTCCAAGCCCATGAACCATTTTCAGCAGTAATTGAAGATTCTAAACCGGTTAAATCTATTACTTCATTAGAACAAACCGGCCCTTGCTGAGGCAAGGTATTTAATACCGGTAAAGGATTTATATTGAAATTGATACAAACCCTGTTGCTGCAACCTGAACTTGAGTTAGTAAAGAAAGTACAATATTCAGTATTTCCCGGTGTAGGAATTACCGCTGAAGCCTGAGTAGGAGTTAATTGTGCGCCACCCAAATCAGGATTGCCCTCATACCAGATAAAAGTACCTGCATCGGAAGTAATCCCTGCCTGTAAAGTGGTTAAATCAAACGGCTGCCCTTCGCATGAAGCAGGATTTACAGCCGGTGTCGCTAAAGCCGGTAACGGGTTTACCGTATAGTTTACACAAGCGTAAGCAGGGCAACCGCTTTGCGCATCGGTAAACTTCACGCAATATTCCGAAGCGGTAGGTGTTGGTTGCTGAACCGCAGCTATCGCATCGGGTAATCTCACCGCGTTAACATTGGTTTGAGGATTGCCGCGATACCAAACAAATGTACCTGCGCTTGCTGTAACATCATCATTAAAATCTAACAGATTTACAACAGTGCCTGCACATATTGGCGCGGGAGCCGCCAATTGGTTTACTGTTGGCGCAATAGTAGGGTTAATACTTACGGCAATAGCCGCATCGCAGGCAGCATCATCAGCCGCGTTAAACAATGCCCAGTAAACACTGTTAGTAGAAACTGCAACTACTGTATTGGTAAGTAAAATACCTCCATTAGCAGGGTCGCCATCATACCAAGAGAAGCTGCCTGCAATATTAGCAGCCGGCTCATAATCGTTTAAATCTACCGGCTCTCCGGCACAAACTGTAGCTGCAACGGCAGGTGTTAAATTAATCTGTGGCAATAGTTTTAATACTATCGGTTGCCCGGCATCGGGGCAAGAGCCACATCTGGTTGGAAACGGCACGGCATGATGAAATAAATTAAAAGTATAATTAAGGTCAGCGCCAAGTAAAAGATTCCCCGAAGCCTCTATTACCGTTGTAGTACCTCTTGGGTCAATGGTAACATTGTTATTAACAAGATTTACAGATTGAGTTGTATTGCCATTATAAGAAACTAAAGGCCCTGTAACGGCATCAATAGAGTTAGGCTGGAATGTACCGGTATTTACCTGCTGCACATTTAATGTTGCTCTATAGGTAGTAACCCCAGCGCAAAACGTAACGGTAGATGGAACGGTAATGCTGGCAGTACCACTTCCGTTTAACGCGCCTACAGAGAAACTGCCTGTAGTATTATATGCTACTTTGTTATTCGGAACATTTAATGCTACAAACGGAATAAAGTAATAAGTACCTGCCTGAAAGTCTGTTCCGTTTACAAATGTGGGAACATCGGTAGCAGTGTACGGGCCTAAATAACGGTTATTGGCAATAGCATCTGTTACAGCGGCATCTAAATTATTAAAAGGATTGGTAGTAGTATAGGCATAACCTAATGAATAGTCGGTAGCAAGACTGGCGTTAGAAAACGGTAAAGAAAACTGCTCGCCATGACATACCACATTATCTACCGGAGTATTGCCCACCCCTGCCGAACTGCTGCAAGCGGCACCCGGGCATTGCACTACATAACTTCCCGTAACAGCGCAACCCGAAGGCGCACCGGGAACATTCACGGTATAAGTTACTGTTGTATTACCGCTACCCGGTGTCGGGTTGGCAGTGGGGTTAAATACTATTTCCAAGCCATTACACAAATCGACCGGAGTAACATTACAATTGAAAGGTGATGGCGTAAAGTCGGTTCCGATTACCGGAACAGGATATACGTTTACGGTACTTGCTGCATTCAACTGAGATGTAGTTGCAGGCGAAGCATCGGGTAGTAAGCAAGTAATTTCCGCAGAAAAAGATTGTAAATCGGCAATACAACCATCGGGAGCGGTTAAAGTATGTACATAATTCAATGAAGTGGCTCCTTGTATTGGCTGCCCGTTTACAAGCCACTGAATTTTATAATCCTGATTTAAAATGCCTTGGTCAACGGTGGCTTCTAAATTAATGGTAGTACCTGCACATACTTCCGCGCTGCCTGCGGTGGCTGTAACAGCAGTAAGGTTAGTACAGAAAATATTGTTACAATCATTGGTAAAAGCGCCTAATGGCACATTACAATTAGGGTCTTCAGTATTTACAACACTTATTGAAACTGAATTGCCATTGGTGAAAGGCCCCATCTGATAAGTGCCTGCAGCAATTGCCTGTAAAGCCGAACCATCAGAGGCTTCAATAATATATGATGCCGCAGAACCGGGTTCAAATTCAACATCTACATAGTAATTATAGGTATCGTTAGTATTACATAAAACGGTTGCCGATGCTACAGGTTGGTCGCAATTTCCCGAGCATTGCATCACACTCGGAATAGTAACATCACAAGCCGCTAAACCATTAGAAACCGTAAAATCTATTTGCTGGCCATCAAGCGCGAAGTTGCCAATTACTTGCGCAGTACCCGCTGTTCCGTTTACAAAAAAAGAAGGGCAACGTGGCGCAGCGGTAATTATACAAGGCTGGTTCAGAATATTTAATTGGCCAATTTGAGGATAAACTGTTACCGCAATGGTATTGGTTGTTTGCCTGCAACCTGAATTGGCT
>CAYSGX010000178.1:3335-6497 GCA_964430605.1 uncultured Chitinophagaceae bacterium | reverse complement strand
TCTATGTTTCTATGTGGTTATAATATTTTACCATGTGATATTTGTGTCCACACGATAGGATGAATATCGGGAGCAATAGTTTTCAGTCAATTATTGCCGTTAGGCTTTAGCCAACGGCCCAAAAACAATTGTACCGATATTTTATTGCTTAACCCGAACTCAGGTTTGTATTTCTTCAAACTACTGAATTATTCCCTCTGTCCCTTTGTAATAAATATTTGCAATATGTTTCATTAATGTTTTTTTACGAACTTTGAACAATTCAATAAGTGGTTGTTGATACTTTGAATTTATTATTTTGAGCTTTGAATTTGTGAAATACTATGGGATGTACAAGTTGTGCTACAGATAGCGGAAAACCGACAGGCTGCAAAAGCAATGGCAATTGCGGCACGGGTGGTTGTAATAAAATGAATACTCACGATTGGTTTATTGATATGCCCATTGCGTTTGGCGCAGATGAGTATAAAATACATGAGGTTTCTTTTAAACAAGGTGTAAGCAAAGGCTTTTTCAGAAACGATAAAAACCTGCAGGTAACCACCGGAGATTTTGTGGTGGTGCACACACCTACGGGGCAAGATTTAGGCGAAATAACTTTAAGTGGCGAGTTGGTGCGCCTGCAAATGCGCAAAAAGAAAAATAAAGAACAAGACAAAGATTTGGGCAGTATTGTGCGCATAGCCACCGAAGCCGACATAAAGTTGATGGAAGAATTCCGGGCTAAAGAAAAAGATACATTGATTCAAGCGAGAGCGATGGCAAAAACGCTCAACCTCGATATGAAAGTAAGCGATGTGCAATATCAGGGCGATGGCAGAAAAGCTATTTTCTATTATATAGCCGATGGCAGGGTAGATTTCAGAGAACTTATAAAAGTATATGCCGGCAATTTCAGGGTTAAGGTAGAAATGAAGCAAATTGGCTCGCGCCAGGAAGCCGGTATTGTAGGCGGAATAGGTTCTTGCGGAAGAGAATTGTGCTGTTCTACCTGGCTCACCGATTTTAAATCGGTAAACACCGGTGCTGCTCGTTATCAAAATATCTCCATTAATATGCAGAAGCTTTCGGGGCAATGCGGAAGACTGAAATGCTGCTTGAATTATGAGTTAGATACTTATGTAGAAGCCTCGAAACTTTTTCCGCAGCAAGTAGAAGAGCTTGAAACCAAAGCTGGAAAACTGAAATTACAAAAAACCGATATTCTGAAAGGCTTGTTATTTTATGCTTATGAAGGTAAATGGGATAAATTTTATCCTTTCACTATAACGCAAGTAAATCAGTTAAAAGAAAATGCGGCAAAAGGCGTTTTGATTGAGTCAGTTTATGAAATAATTGAAGAGGAAGTGAACGAAGAAAAAGAGGCTTATGAAGATTTAGTGGGTCAAATTTCTTTAGATACTTTGGAAAAAAAGGGTAAAAAGAAGAAAAAGAAAAAACCGGGTAACAGAAGTTCGACAGATGGTAATGTAAAAAAAGAAGCGACACCCAATAACGAAAGTGCAAAGCCACAGGCACAAGCCGGTAATCAAAACAAACCTAACGAAAATAGAAATCAACAAAGACGCAATCGCCCTGATAATAGAAACAGAAACCGGAATCAGAACAGAGATAATAAAGGTAACAGCGAAAAGAAGGAGTAATTAGAAAACTTAAAAATTAAGAAAATTGGGAAATTTTAATTTTTTCAGCGCTTTCACAAAAACAATAATAACTTTTATTGTAGTTACTGCTATTGCTTCGTGCAACCCCAACCGTATTTTTGAAAAGAATACCGATATACCTGATAATGTTTGGGACAAAGAATTTAAACCCGAATTTGAGTTTGAAATTACCGATACCAATTTAGTTTACAGCCTTTCGGTAAATGTGCGCCATACCAATTTTTACCAGTTCAATAATTTATGGATAATGGCTTATACCACTTTCCCCGATGGTAAAACCATTTCTTCGAGAGTAGAATTACCTTTAGCCGATAAAGATGGCAAGTGGCATGGCGACTGCCTGGGCGATATTTGCGATGCCAATATCTTTATTCAGGAAAAGGCCTTATTTAATCAAGCGGGCAAGTATAAACTCACCTTTGAGCAAATTATGCGCAATAAAAGTTTGAATATTGACCAACTTCCCTCTATTATGGCTATAGGCTTAAAAGTAGAAAAAATAAATCCTAATCCTTAATCTCGAAATTGTAGTATTTACAGATTATTTAGCCCTTTTTCACTCTGTAAATAATTTGATAATCAGCACCTTATCCTGATTGCAATATCATGTATTTACCTATATTTTCTACTATTTTTCAATTATAACATTCCTCTTAAATAAACATAGATTCAACTGCTGTTTATGGTTATATAAAGGATTCCTGAAACTTATTTTTTTCATTTTCGTAATAGTGAAACGAGGCTAAAAAGGTCTCGTATCATTTAAACAAAAACTATGGAGGGTTTGAAAATGAAAACGCAATTAAACATCTTTACAAAAGCAGCAATCACCGCAATTTTTGTTGGATTGTTCCAAGCGATTACCATTTCGGCAACACTTGCAGCAACAATAACTTCATCTGCCACGGGCGATTGGAGTAATACATCAACCTGGGCAGGAGGAGTAGTCCCCGGTGCAGCAGATGATGTGATTATTTCTCCATCACATATAGTTAAAGTTAACAGTGGAGGTGTTTCCTGCAATTCACTTGTTGTAGATGCAAACGGTACTTCCGCAAGTTTAGAAATAAACGCAAATGCACAACTGAGCGTAGCGAATAATACATCACTTGTAAGAACAACATCCGGTATCGCTTCTATTAGTGTTGAAGGTGGCAGGCTTATCGCAAATGGTAATATTATATTCTCTTCATCAAACTCAAATCAATGTTTTATAAACTTAGACTTTGAAGATGCTGAACTGTTACTTTCAGGCGAAATTACAAATCATACACAGGGAAAAATTTATGCCAGCGAATCTAATTACAGCAGATTTATTTACACTGGTTCTGCCACACAAACTGTAAGAATACACGGAAATATACAATACAACAATCTAATTATCAATAAAACCGGAAGCAATAATGCCACGTTGAGCACACATTTAAATGATGCTCATGTATATGGAAACATTACAGTTCAAAGCGGTCGTTTAAGTAATGGTGGGTTTAGCATTACA
>CAYSGX010000178.1:0-3325 GCA_964430605.1 uncultured Chitinophagaceae bacterium | reverse complement strand
ATTGTTCAAAATGGTGGAACATTTATTATGACCGGCACTACAGGTTTACCTGTTGATTTTATCAATGAAATTGAAACAGGCTCAACTGTTATTTATTCATCAAATTCAGCACAAACTGTTGGTGTACCTGATGTAGGTAACTATCATAACCTTTTACTTGAAAACAGTGGTACAAAAACACTGGCAGGTAATATAATTGTTACCGGAAACTTGAATATTTCTGCGGGAACTTTAGATGCTTCCGCTTCAAACTATAATATTGCCCTTGCAGGCAACTGGAATAATTCAGGCGGAACATTTAATGCAAGAAATGCTACGGTAACCTTTAACGGTTCAAATGCTCAGTCAATTACTTCAAACGCTAATAGCTTTTACAACGCGACATTCAATAATACAGCAAGTGGTACTTCCGCCATTGTACTAAACGATGATGTAACTGTAACCAATACATGCACCATGACCGATGGCATTATTAATACAGGCGCTAATATGCTTGTATTATCAAGTACTACAGCGGCCAATTTAAATGGTTTTAGCAGTGCCGGCTATGTAAATGGAAACCTTAGAAGGTTTATTGCTACCAATACTTCTACTTATGCGTTCCCTGTGGGAACCAGCGCTTATCAAAGAATTGATGTTAAAAACAACAACATGACAGGCGTTACATATATAGATGGAAGATTTGGAACAATGGATAGACATGATGATGCAGATTTTGCCTCAGAAGGCATTAATGATGGTGGCGCAGATTACTTATCATTATCACTTAGCGGCATGTGGACTATTGACCCCAACAGCGAACCCGGAGGCGGCACTTATGATATATTGGCTTACACTGCTAATATGTCGGGTGTATTCGATAATGAATTTGCAGTAGTAAAACGTCCTACCAATGCTGCTGACGGTTCGTTTTGGAATACAGGCGGGGGTACAATAAATGGCAATGGCGGTGCAGGCAGAATGGCTTCCGATGGCTATGCGTTAAGAATGGGATTAGCTTCTTTTTCTGAATTTGCTATTGCCAGCCAACAACCCAGCAATCCACTTCCTGTGCAATTGGTTTCTTTCGATGCTAAAAAAATCAGAACCGGAGTAGTAGAAATTAAATGGGTAACAGCTACTGAAGTTAATAACGATTTCTTCTCGGTTGAAAGAAGCGGTGATGGAATTAACTTTGAAGAAATACAAGTGGTTAATGGTGCAGGAAATACTAACCGCACCTTAAATTATCAAACCATAGATGGCAGACCGTTAACGGGTGTTTCATACTACAGATTAGCTCAAACCGATTATGATGGTACAAAATCATACTCAGACATTGTGTCAGTTAATAATACAGGAGCAATTACAGCCAATTCATGGACAGTCTTTCCAAACCCTGTAACCATTGGTGGTAATGTAAATATTTTTGGCAGCACAAATGCTTTAAACAAAGCGACAGTAGAAATATTTGAAGCAGGTTCGGGAAGAAAAATTGCTTTTGAAAATATTAACGCTGAATCAACTAAGATTTCAATTGACAGAGAATTGAATCCGGGTGTTTATTTAGTTAGAATTACTGAAAATGAAACCGTACAAACACAAAAATTGATTGTACAGTAATACCGTATTAATTTAGATAAATAATAAAGTGGTATAAAATAAAAAGTCGGTTTGGAATCGTATTAATGAGGATTAATAGTTTCTTTAAATAACTGACTTCTATAAGCCGGCATCTTTGCCGGCTTTTTTGTTTTTATTAACCCAAGTGCGGTAAATAATTGATGTAGTTTGTTCTCACAGATTAAACGAATTAAAAGGTTTCCCGGAAAATAA
The DNA here is from genome assembly GCA_964430605.1 of uncultured Chitinophagaceae bacterium. Taxonomy (GTDB): domain Bacteria; phylum Bacteroidota; class Bacteroidia; order Chitinophagales; family CAIOSU01; genus CAYSGX01. The sequence goes on along the minus strand of CAYSGX010000178.1, from coordinate 1,510 downwards.
TGGTCGGAATTTTCAAAATCTGTGTTATCCTGTAATCTGCTTCATCTGTGATGCAGACAGCAGCAAAAAGGCAGGCTTCCTTCGAAGGAAGCCTGCCTTATGTTAATTCTTGTGCTGTATAATTATAGTATGAGCGGGCGCTTTATTGTGTTTTGGGTTGTAGCGGATGCTACTACCAGTGGGGTGCTTTTATTTCATTTGTTGTCATTCCTTCGATACAAAATTAGCCAATCACTTTCGCTTCCATTTGATGTAGGTCGTTTATACTTTAATAGGTCATTTTTTTTGTCATAGTCAAAAATTACATCCGCTCGATTTAGGACAGATTTTACGTCAGTTTCTGAACTTACTTTTTTAAATCCACTTTTTGCAAATACTATTTGCATTCCTTTGGAGTATAAATGCACTTCTGAATATTGATTGGAAATAATTTTTAATGAAATCCTTATAAGGTCTGTTGCGATTCCCTTTCCTCTGTGGTTTTTGTCAATAACGGCTGCCCTACGTTTTCCTGTTTTTGCTTCAATAATTGAAAATCCAATTAGTTTTTCGTTGTCCTTTGCTAATACTAAAAGTGTGTCCTTTTTCAATTTTTCGGTCGCACTAACCTCGCCCCTAAAACCTAAACCGATTTTTTTGTAACCATCTGCCCATAGAGTTATTAATGATTTTCGCTCCTCAAACTCGCATCTGTCGTCAAGCATTATTGTAAAATAGGAAGCTGGATATTCTTTTGAATTTCTTAAATACTCATTTCCTTGCTTGAGATAAAATTCACTCCAAAAAGGTCTTGAGCTTGGAACAAAAATTTGTGGCAATCTGTCAACCTCACCGAACGGATTATATTGAATACAAATTTTACAATTATCAGTATATGGGTCAAAAATATAGCTTGAACACATAAATGGATGGTCAATTACTCGTATGTCAACCTTGTCGGGAAATTGTTGTTTTAACTGTTGTAAAATGGAAATTGAAGCGGTAATTTTTTTATGTATTGCCTTTGGTTCAGAGTTTTGATTATTGTGGTTTGCAATTAATCCAATTGTGTTTCCATCAGGGTCTCTTAAAACTGCGACAATTTTTTCTAAAGGATTAGCCGTATCATTTAATCTGTTTCTAAGGTCAGCCTCGTGATTGTCTAAAAAGGAAGATAGCATGGGGCTAATTGCATAGATAGTTTTAGCATTTAAAACACCTTGCTTTATTCTTTCAGGAATATACTCGTTTAGAAATACAGGAGATTTTTCAATGTCGTCTTTGAGTGAATGAATTGTTTCTTTCAGTCGTAATGTTTCAAATTTTAAACTTTGTTCAAAATTACCTGTGGCATCTGGCGAAATTTTAAACACAGTCAGTCCGTCAAGGTCTTTTGGTAAGACTGTTCCGTCCTCTGCAATGATGAATACCCGTTGTTTACCAAGAAGTCTGATAGCAATTCCAGTTTCAAAAATTACGTTGTCCCTTGTTACAAAAGTCTCGTTACCTCTCATTACTCTTTTGTCGTCAG
>CAYSGX010000177.1:0-6507 GCA_964430605.1 uncultured Chitinophagaceae bacterium | reverse complement strand
AGCTGCGCTTTTTTTGGATGGAGCTGCTTTTTTAGGAGCTGCTTTCTTAGGAGCTGCTGCTTTTTTAGGTGCTACTTTTTTAGCTGCTGCTTTCTTAGGAGCTGCTTTTTTAGCAACTGCCTTCTTAGGAGCTGCTTTCTTTGGTGCTGCTTTTTTAGCAGCAGGCTTTGTTGTTTTAGCCATGGCAAATTGTTTTTAATTAAACAATGAAATTAACAGTCCGAAAAATAGAACGATATGCTAAAAGAAGCATAGTTAAATTATAAACATATCCACAATAGTATAGGCTGTAATAGACAGCAGGTAAGCGTTTCAGGAGATTTCAAAAATAACAAATTGCCTTCAATAAAAATGTACCGGCTAAAAATAATTTCTCTTTTCAACTACAATAATATTTAACTTTAGGCATTAGAATACACGCCATTAAAAGGTTTCAGCATTTGTATCATTTTTTGAAAACAATATTTTTCATTTTAGCAGCGTTGCAATTTTATACATTGCACGCGCAAGATTTTTCAAGAAAGCGAGTGCAAAAAATTCCTGTAGAAAATAATTTCATACTGGACACTTTGAATATTGTTTCATCAACAGTAAAAATTTTTGACGGTGAAAATAATTTGATTGACACTTTTTACTATAAAGTTGATGGTGTAAATGGAAACATCACATGGAATAAAAAAATAGAAATTGATAGCGTAACAATTGAATACACCACTTTTCCTTTTAATCTTTCTAAATCGTTTGTAAGAAAACAAATTATTCAACTGCCGGAAGAAGAAGATATAATGCTGAATCCTTTTTCTTACATGCCGGGAAAAGAAAATGCTACGGGTGTAATTGATTTTGGTAATATAGATTATAACGGAAGTTTTACAAGAGGCTTGTCGTTTGGCAATAATCAGGATGTAGTATTAAACTCAAGCCTTAACCTGCAATTATCGGGCAACATAAGCAATGAAATAGAAATTACAGCAGCGCTGACTGATAATAATATTCCTATTCAGCCTGAAGGAAACACCCAGCAAATACAAGAGTTTGACAAAGTATTTATACAAGTGGGCAGTAAGAATCATAAAATAATATTGGGCGATTATGACGCGCAAAGTTTCAACAGATATTTCATGCGGTTTTATAAACGCCTGCAAGGAGTAAGCTACAGAGGAAAAATCGCTTTAAGAGATTCTACAAAAAATGACGGCTACACTTTAAACACCAATACCAACCTCGCTATAGCCCGCGGAAAATTTACACGCAATACTTTAAATGTTACTGAAGGTAATCAGGGGCCTTATAGATTAAGAGGCGCTGATAATGAACTATTGATTATTGTGATGGCAGGTACTGAAAGAGTATATATCAACGGGCAACTGAGAACAAGAGGTGCCGACAGCGATTACATAATAGATTATAATGTTGGCGAAATAGTTTTTATGCCTTCGATAATAATTACACGCGACACAAGAATAGTAGTAGAGTTTGAATATGCGGTGCAAAATTATTTCAGAACCATATTATATACTGCCAATGATTTTATAATTAATGAACGTTTAAAATTCAACATGAATTTTTATTCGGAACAAGACAATAAAAACCAACCAATCAATTCAGAATTTACACCCGAACAAAAAGCGGTGCTCAGAGCCGCGGGCGATGATTTGGAAAGCGCGTTGTTTTCAGGTGCAACGATGCAAGAGTTTGATGCCACACGTGTATTATATAAAGTAACAGATACTGTGGTAAACGGTTTTTCTTTCGATTCGGTGTATGTGTATTCCGTTAATCCCGACAGCGCGTTATATAAAGTAGTGTTCAGCGATGTGGGTTTTGGAAACGGCAATTATATAAGAGCGCCTTCTTCGGCAAACGGAACGGTGTTTAGCTGGGTGGCGCCTGATATAAGCGGAAGAAAAAATGGCAGCTATGAACCTGTAACAATATTAATTACACCAAAGCGCGAACAGTTGCTTACCGGTGGCATGGAATATAGTGATGATAAAAACAAACTCTTTATAGATTTAGGATTGAGCAATGATGACCTGAATACTTTTTCTGAAGTTGACGATGGAAACAATGCAGGCGTAGCCGCAAGAATAAACTATGAGCGAAGATTTTTTCTAAACGATTCTGAGAAGAAAGATTTTTATATAGCTCCCACCGGCTATTACGAATTTACCAACAGAAATTTCAATCCGCTGGAACGATACCGGCCTGTGGAATTTAACCGCGACTGGAACTTGCCGTTAACTACAGCATTGCTGGATGAACACTGGGGCGGTGCAGGCATAAGCCTTGTAAAAGCCAATGAATATAAAGCCGCTTATAATTTCAGCACCTTTCAAAAAGGCGACTACTATAAAGGCTATATGAATACGCTTTCGGGCAATGTAAATACCAAAGGATATTTTGCCGATGTAAATATCCGATACACGCAAGCTACCGATACCTTTAAGCAGTCGGCCTATTTCTGGCCAAAAATTGAAGTAGCGAAATCATTTTCGAAATTAAAAGACTGGAAAATAGGCAGCCGTTTTGAGAAAGAAGATAACCAGCTTTTTTTAGCCGCTATGAAAGATTCACTGGTAGATGGCAGCTTCTTGTTTAACGACTGGCGCGTGTATATAGCTTCATCAGATTCAGCAATAAATAAAGGCAGGGTAGAGTATATAAGAAGGCAGGAGTTTTTTTCTAAAGAAGGCGAAATGAATTTAGCTACTACAAGTAACACCTATAATTTTTCGGGCGAATGGCTGAGCAAAGAGTGGCAGCAATTGCGCTGGCGGTTAACCTATCGTCAGTTTGAAAATGGCGACTCATTATTTACCGAAAATGTGAATGAAGAATATTATTTAGGCAGAGTAGAATATGGGTTGAATATTCTGAAAGGATTTTTTAACCTGAATAATATTTATGAACTGGGTTCGGGGAGAGAGCAGAAACGATTGTTTAGTTATTTAGAAGTACCTGCCGGGCAAGGTAACTATATATGGATAGATTATAACAACAATGGCATTCAGGAATTAAATGAATTTGAAGCGGTTCCTCCCGGATTCAGCGACCAGGCAAAGTATATAAAAATCGCGGCCCCCACCAATGAGTTTTCGCCTGTTGACATTACTACATTTAATACCTCATTAAATATAAATCCAAGAGCCAAGTGGTATGGGAAAAGTGGTATCAAAGGATTTACCGCAAGATTTTCAACGCTCACTTCCCTGCAATTAAACAGAAAAGTTTTCAGAGGCTCATCCCTGTCTCTGTTTAATCCGTTTATTGCCAGCATTGAAGATTCTTCATTGGTAGCCGCGAATTCATTAATTCGCCAAAGTGTATTTTTTAACAGAAGCAGCCCGGTATGGGGCTTGGAATATTCCTGGCAAAACAATCAGAATAAAAACAGCTTAACCAATGGCTTCGAAACCAGAACACTTATTGAACACCTGATAAGGACCCGCTGGAACACGTTTAAATTTTTAAGCCTTAATTCTAAAACATCTTTCGGCAGCAAAGGCAACTCAAGCGAATTGTTTACCGAACGTAATTACGAAATAATATACTATACCATTGAACCCGAAGTAACTTATTTGCTGAACAACAAATTCAGGGCATCGCTTACCTATAAATACAGCAACAGCAAAAATATTATTGGCGAAACTAAAGAGCGTGCGTTTACTCACGATATTTCTACAGAGATGCGATATAATGTATTATCTAAAAGCAGCATCAACGCGTCTATGACTTTTGCAATGGTTGATTATGTGGGCGGCATTAATGACGCGATACAATTTGCCATGTTGCAAGGCTTGCAGAATGGCAACAACTATTTATGGAGTTTATCGTTCGACAGAAACCTTGCTAAAAACATACAACTCAACCTGGTATATGAAGGCAGAAAAACCGGAGAGGCCAAAAGCGTGCATACGGGCAGGGCACAAGTGAGGGCTATATTTTAATAAGCTGAGTTTTGCCTCACCCCATTGTCAGCTTGCGGTAACTTTCACAGGCTTTCCCCGCCCCTCTCCCAGGGAGAGGGGCAACCCTGTAAGTGAATATAGTACTACATTTTAACGGGGTGAGGCAAAACAGAAAGCAATGAAAATTCTTTGATGCCAATCCCAATAGCTATCCTATCGTGTGGACACATTTTTATTATAACCACATAGAAGAAACATAGTTGTTATGCCTTCATTTCATAGTGCTTTGACTTTATTATTAAGGTCTGTTCGCTATTGTATCCCGCTTGTCGGGACTATGTTTCGCTTAAAACAGGCATCAGGCAATCATAGTTTTGCAAGCAAAAAACACAATAGCAGTAAATCGTACATCATACCAAATCTATGTTTCTCCTATTGTGGTTAAATTTTTTAAGCAATATAGTATTTGTGTCCACAATAGCTATCGGGACAGCTCGAAAATCAAATCGTTAGCTTGACGCTTATGCGACAAAACATCAGGAACAATTAGTATTATTTCAACTCAAAACTTCCTTCGTTTAAAAAGAAATTGTTTTGATAAAACTTCACCTTATATATACCTTTTGAAAAGGCGGTGTTTTGTTGCCAGTAAACACAAATATTTTTTCGGGTATTGCTATAATCAAAAGCGGCAGCGGTGGTATATTGCACGGGGTCGCCCGATTCGGCATCGGTAAATATTCCTGAACCCAAACTCTCTATGGCAATGGTAGTGCCCGAAGGTGAAATTACTTTCAGAAAAATTTCTTTACGCTCTGCCGCGGCAATCCTGTTTTCAGCAACATCAAAACATACTTTTATTTTGAGCGATTTTTTTGCCACATTGGTTTCTGATTCCTGTCCGCTTGAACGTGTTCTTACACCTATTCCCGTTATGTTTTCAGGCTTCAGCAGAGAAGCCAAAACTACTTTCTCGCTAAGTAGTTTTTTATCTTCCGATAACTGTTCGTTTTCAGAAATCACATCTTGTATGGTGGTGTTTAAAGAATCTTTTTCTTTACCTAATACCACTACTTCTTTATTGAGCCTAGCTACTTCATTTACATATTTATTGCCATCGTCACGAAGCGAATAAACGAGCTTACGAACGCTTACCAATTCTACTGCTGACAGCTCGTTGCGTTTAAGCAACGAATCTATTTCACGTTGTTTTTCTTCCAGTTGTTTTTCTCTTTCGGTAAGAACTCTGTCGAGCCTTTTGTTTTTTCCTTTCAGCAAATTCAGCTTCTCTTTAGCTTGCTCAATTTCATACATAGCCACGGCATATAAAGAATCAAGCTCGTTTCTTTTTGCTTCTATATGGTCGGCTTTCTTTTTAGCGCGGTAATGATTAAAGGCGAAAAAACCATTCAGCAATACCAGCAGCACTATTACTATTACAAGAATATTGCGCTTCCTTTCCTGCCTTTCATCATCTCGTTTTAATTCGGGTGAAGCCATAAATACTGTTAAATTTGTTTTTCAGAATAAATAAATATACTCAACTTTTCATAATATTACCATTGTTATGTTAGACCATGTAAATCCCGAGAATGCGTTATTCATTGATATTGAAACAGCCCCTATATCGGGCAGCTTCGATACATTGCCCGAAGATTTTAAATCACTGTGGGTTGATAAGTTTACCAGAAACCTGAAAGAAAATGAAACCACAGAACAACAGTTTTTTAATAATGCGGGTATCTATGCCGAGTTTGGAAAAATAATTTGCATTTCGGTGGGCTTTATAAAAAAAGAATCGCCAAAAAATTCGCTGCGCATACGCTCGTTTGCAGGGCACGATGAAAAGCAGTTACTTACAGATTTCGCGGAGGTATTAAACAAGTATTATGCTAATGTCGATAAGTTTTATTTCTGCGGGCATAATATTAACGAGTTTGATATTCCTTACCTGTGCAGGCGCATGTTGATACACGACATTAAGCTGCCCGCCATTTTAGATTTAAGTGGAAAAAAGCCCTGGGACATAAAGCATGTAGATACGATGCAGCAATGGAAATTTGGCGACTATAAAAGCTATACATCTTTAAAATTGCTGGCTGCCTTGTTTGGTATTCCTACACCCAAAGATGATATCAGCGGCAAAGATGTAGGTACTGTATATTGGAATGAAAATAATCTTGAGCGCATACAAACCTATTGCCAGAAAGATGTTCTAACGGTAGCGCAACTGTTAATGAAGTTTAAGCGGCTGCCATTGTTTGAAAAAGAACAGGTGGTGTTTGTGGTATAGTAACCTGGGTTCGGGATAAGAAAGTTTTATAGTGTTAGTTATATTTTTTCTCTGTATTAATGCCGTTGGCTAAAGCAAGAAGCATTGAGAACAAAGGGATACTGCATTTAAGCGTTTTCTTTTTCTGACCTCACCCATTGTCGGTTTGCAGTAACTTCCACAAGCTTTCCTTGCCCTCTCTACGTGGAGAAGGCAACCCTGCAAGTGAATCTACGACTGCATTTCAAAGGGGTGAGGTAAAAAAAGAACGCAGATCCCCCTCCAACTCCCCTCCCGAAGCAAGTTCGGGATTTACGCTTCGCT
>CAYSGX010000176.1:0-6546 GCA_964430605.1 uncultured Chitinophagaceae bacterium | reverse complement strand
CCCCGCCGCAAACAGGTCTTAGCGTAATCAGCAAGAGGATATCTTATCGACTCTGCGTTGGTGTCTTCCTCCTTCGAAAGGGGTGTTTAGGAAGATGTCGACCATTTCTGCTGCTTCTCCCAGGCTTACGAATCTGCTGGGCAGGCAGATAATATTGGCATTATTATGTTGACGCGACAATTTTGCCACTTCTACATTCCAGCATAGTGCAGCACGAATATCACGATGTTTGTTGGCTGTTATACAAACACCGTTGGCGCTTCCGCAGATTAAAATGCCTAATTCAATCTGCCCCGAAGCTACTTCGGCAGCAAGTGGATGTACATAATCGGGATAATCTACCGAAGCAGTACTGTCTGTCCCGAAGTCAATAACGGTATAACCTTTTTCGGTTAAATAGCTTTTCAGTAATTCTTTGTATTCAAAGCCCGCGTGGTCGGCTCCTATGGCTATGGTTAAATGACTCATGTTAATTTAGATTTAAGAGTTACGAATTTTTAGGTAAGCATTTCTTTCTCCCGATTTCGCTCAACGGCTGCCGAAATAAAAATACTTATTTCATACAAGATATAAAGCGGCACAAACACCAGCATCATGGTGCCCACATCGGCAGTGGGTGTAATAATAGCCGCGGCTATTGCCAAAATTACAATAGCGTGCCTTCTGTATTCTCTCATAAACGATGGCGACAAAATACCCAATTTAGATAAGAAATAAACCACCATAGGCAACTCAAACATCAAGCCTGTGCTCAACATAAATATGCTGATAAACGAAATATAGTTAGTTACCGTAAACATATTCTGCACACTATCGCTAATGGAATAGGCCGCAAAGAAATTAATCGAAAACGGAATTAAAACAAAATATCCGAAAGCCACACCAACGAAAAAAAGTAAGGAGATAAAAAAAGCGACTATTTCAGCATACTTCGATTCGGTTTGGTATAAACCGGGCTTTACAAATTTCCACAACTCGTAAATAATTAAAGGAAATGCGGCAAGAAACCCGCACAAAAAAGAAATCTTAATGTGCATCATAAATTGCCCTGCCAATTCGGTATTGATAAAATCTATTTGAATGCCTTGCATACAAATTAAATCACCCAATCCCAGTTTTTGCGACAAAGCACATAATGCGCGATAAGTAATGAATGTATCTTTTGTGGGGCCGAAAATGAAAACATCAAACACCCATTCTTTGGCAAATAAGGCTATGAAGAAAAAAACCAAAATGAAAACTACCGAGCGCACAATATGCCAACGCAACACTTCAAGGTGTTCTAAAAAAGGCATATCGGAATCGCCTTCAGGTTTCTTTTTGCTGAATAATGCCATAGAGAATGGCAAAGATACAAAGTGAAAAGAGAGTAGGCGCTAAAAAGCAAACTGTATAAAGCACTATTTATTTATATCAATAGCGAGAAGGTTTAAAGTTCCTCGCTATTGACACAATAATTATTTGCCTTCCAGAATCTTAAATATTTTATCCAAATTAGGCGATAACACAATTTCGGTTCTGCGGTTTTTAGCGCGGTCTTCTTTGGTGCTGTTAGAGGCAACCGGTACAAACTCGCCTTTTCCGGCAGGTAATACTTTTATAGGGTCAACTTTATTATCAACCGTAAGAATGCGCACAATTGAGGTGGCACGCAACACGCTTAAATCCCAGTTGTCTTTTATAGCGGCAGTTTTAATCGGAATATTATCGGTATGGCCTTCAACCATAATGGTAATATCGTTTTGCTTTTCCAAAACTTTGGCCAGTTTATTCAAGGCATCTTTTCCTTTCTTATCTACTTCTGTACTGCCCGACTGGAACAATAATTTTTCAGAAAGCGAAACATAAATTTTACCGTCTTTCATGGTAACCGACAATTCATTTTTATCGAAGCCCAACAACGCGTCTTCAATGCTTTTTCTCAAAGCATTAACCGCGGCATCTTTTTGCGCAATTAAATCTTCCAGTTCTTTTACACGTTTTTCTTTCTCGGCTAAACGATTGGTTAATTTATCTAAATCGGCTTTTTGGTTATCTAAAGTTTTTTCTCTTTCAAACAACTGTTTTTGTTTTTCATCTAACTCTTTCAATAGTTTTTGCCTTTCAGCAGACGAATTGTTCATCAAAGCTTTATTCTGATCTACCTGATCGTCATATAAATTATTCAACTGCTTATACTTCAGTTCCAGATCGTTCAGTTTTTCAGCGCAATCATCTTTTTCTTTTTTTAGTTGAGCGTTTTGTGCAGCCAGCTCGTTTTGCGCTTTCTCTAAATCACTTTTTAAACCTTTCAGTTTGCTCAAATCACCGGTTAACTGTTCATTTTCTTTACGAAGGCTCATATTGCGCAACTGCTCATCTTTAAATTTCTTTTTAGAAACCAAACAAGAAGACATAGACACTGCTATCAATAACAGGAAAATTAATTTTTTCATACACCCAATTTTAGATGCTACAAAATTATGAAGTTGGCTATGTGGTAGTTGTTGAATTACTAACTTTGAAACGTGGCTAAAACTAAAACTGTCTATATATGCCAAAGTTGTGGAACGCAATCGCCTAAATGGGCGGGGCGTTGCGGCTCATGTGGCGAATGGAACACCTTTGTAGAAGAGGTGGTTTCTAAAACTCCTGAAACCTCTAAACCAGCGAAAAATCTGTTTGGCGAAGATATTTCTATGCCTCAGCTTATTAATGAAGTTGAAGTGCAGCAATCGTTTAGAATTGTAACTAAAGATGCCGAGTTGAATCGTGTTTTGGGCGGTGGCATTGTGCCGGGTTCTTTGGTTTTGATAGGTGGCGAGCCGGGTATAGGTAAATCAACATTAATGCTGCAACTGGCATTGAGTTTTGAGAATGTAAAAGTGTTGTATGTGAGCGGTGAAGAAAGCGCGCAGCAAATTAGCATGAGGGCAAAGCGTGTGGGCAGTAAAAATTCAGCTTGTTATATTATTGCCGAAACCGCCACCGACAGATTATTAAATCAGTTGAAAGAATTAAGGCCTGCTGTAGTAATAATAGATTCTATACAAACACTGCAAACACCTTTTTTAGAATCAACCCCGGGAAGTATTTCGCAAATAAGAGAGTGTGCCGCAGAGTTGCAGCGTTTTGCGAAAGAAACCTCTACACCTGTTTTTTTAATCGGGCATATTACTAAAGACGGCAACATTGCCGGGCCAAAAGTTTTAGAACATATTGTTGATACAGTTTTGCAGTTTGAAGGCGACAGGAATTATAATTACAGAATACTGAGAACTTCTAAAAACCGCTTTGGTTCTACCTCTGAATTGGGCATTTACGAAATGCAGCAAACAGGGTTGAGAGAAGTTTCAAATCCATCGGAATTATTACTTTCCAATCGTGAAGAATTATTAAGCGGCATTGCTATTGGCGCAACTGTAGAAGGTTTGCGGCCCATGCTTATTGAAACGCAAGCCCTGGTAAGCCAGGCCGTTTACGGCACGCCACAAAGAAGCTGCACAGGTTTCGATTTAAGAAGGCTGCACATGTTACTGGCAGTTTTAGACAAGCGGTTAGGCTTTCACTTTGGCGCCAAAGATGTGTTTTTAAATATTGCGGGTGGCATTAAGGTTGAAGACCCTGCTATAGATTTGGCCGTGGTGAGTGCTTTGCTTTCTTCTTATGAAGACACCGTGGTACCTGCCAATTATTGCTTTGCAGGCGAAGTAGGTTTGTCGGGCGAAATAAGAACCGTAAACAGAATTGAGCAGCGCATTTCTGAAGCCGACAAACTGGGTTTTGAAAAAATATTTGTGGCAAGTTTCAGCGTAAAAGGTTTGCCTTTATCTAAGTATAAAATTGAAGTGGTTAAAGTGAATAAAGTACAGGAAGTGTTTCAAAAATTATTCTGAAACACTTCCTTATACCGTGTGCTTGTTGCACAACTCATTTGTTAGTCGAGTTTAAACTTTTTTTGACAATACATATTTCTCAAAGCCCTGATTTTATTCAGGTTTTTTTGTAGTTGTGCAACAGTCACCCGTATTAGCGACTGTTATATTCTGTCCGTATGTTGTCATAGTCCAAATGAAATAGCCATTAGTAAAATAATACCTGTCCCAATACCCAACGCAATGAACATAGATTTTTTGTCAACTTGATAAACCTCTCTCATATTTTCTTTGCATAAAGTCCAAGTCAGTCCACCGAAAAGTAAAAAAGTCCCGACATAAACTGTCGGTGATACAACTGGAAACAAAGTGTCTAACGCTTGATTACCTGTCGGCTGCCTGTTAAGTGCCGAAACAAAAAGTAGAATTGCTCCCGCTGCTGTGTATGAAAAATAAATTGTTGTAAGTGCCCAACCGATTTTTTTCCTAAACCAAAAAAGAAGTCCTGCTGTCGGTAAAATAATGAACGGAGCAAAATACAACACCATACTAAAATCCCACTTGCCACCGTCATCGGTAAACATAAACTTGAGCATATCAAACTCTTTATAAAGTTGGTAGAGAAAAAGTCCGCCAATAAAAAGCGAAATGAGTTTTATGAATTTGTCAGTAGTCGGTGTATCCTTTTGAATTGGGTTAAAAGTGTCAGCAAGCGCAGAACCAACGGACTTAAACTTTTCCTCAATGTCCTTAATCTTTTGTTGCTTACTTGCTTTGTCCTGCCGTCTTAAATCTTGCTCTGCTTTTGCGTCTGTAAGTTGCTCTTGTGTGAGTTGTCGGCTATCAATTTCCTGTCGTGCCGCTTCAACTGCAAGTGGTTGGTAGTCGGTTGGATTGTCAACGATGTCCAACAACTTATCAGTCGTCCAAGTTTTGTAAAGAGTTGTAAAATTGTTGTCATTCATTTCTTGTCAGTTTGTTTGTGTTTGCACAGTCAGTCACCCAATTACTTCGGCAGATTATTCCTTAACCAATTTCCCCCAATAACTTTTCTTTTCGCTGTGAATTAAAACGATATAAATGCCCGAAGAAAGATTTCGGGTATCAACCATTACTTTTTCTTCGGCAACGTTTCTGATAGTGTTTACAATATTGCCCGCTGTAGTGGCAATAAATACACTGTAATTATTTTTTTCTTTATTGCTGAAAGAAATTTGCGCTTCATCTCTCGCGGGGTTTGGAAAAATATTCATTTCGGTATTTTTAAATTCAGGAGAAAAAATACCTGTAGCATGACACAAAGTAGAATTGACCGACAAAGAATCGAACCAAAATTTGCTCAACAAAATAGAAGGCTGCGCACATTCAAAATGCCCTAAAGTAGTTGAGCGGCTGTAGGCTTCAATGTTTAACGCGCCTCTGGCTATCATAGAATCTCTGGTAACTATCGCATTCAGATAACTCACTTCTTCATCAGATTCGCAATAGCCCATACGCACAGGCGCATTGGGAACCCAGCGATACAAATCGTTATCACGCAAAGCTACCTGCGCGGGGTGTAAGCTGTCAGAGAAAAAAGCATTAGCGTAAGCAGTATCTATAATTAACCGCGGCACTGAAGGCATTACAGCATTCACCGTGGCTAAAGAATAATTGCCATCGAAAAAAGGCGGCAATAGTGTGTCGTAAGGCGAAACGAATATTTCAGAAATATCATTATAAAGCGTACCATACACATCCTGATAAGCAAAAATCAAATATGGCAAATAGCCGGGCTGCGAATAAGGATCGAAAGAAGCCACCATATCTAATTGAGTGCCCGACATGTCATAAGCGCCCGATAACGGAGCGGAAGCTGTAACCGTAAATTCGCCTGCAAGATTTTCCTGAATTTCCCTGTGTGCTGCCATAGTTGCATGGCCGCCCTGAGAGTAGCCCAATAAAAATAATTCGTCACTTAAATTCAGACTTTCCCTGTCGGCAATTTCACGGGCAGCACGCAAAAGATCTATTACGGCATTAGCTTCTGTTTGTGCATGTTGGTAGGGATGCAAGCCGGGGCTTGCACCCAAGCCAATATAGTCGGGCATACAAGCCAAATAACCGGTTGCTGCTCCGGCAACACCCACAATCCATTCGCCTTGTAAATTTGAAAATACATCTGCTTTTCTTGCCACCGTGCCATGCTGATAACTGATTAAAGGAATAGGGCAAGTATCTCCCACAGGCACAATCACTAAGCCTGAAGCGATGGTAGGATTATTTTTTGCATCAAGCGTATTGTAAATTACCCGGTGCACATTTACCTCATATTGCGTGGGAAATAAAAATGCCGGAACACCATTGGCGGTATATAGAGAATCTACTTGTGTTTTACTTAAATTTAACAATATAGAATCTGAAACGAGTGTTGCAGCAAACAACTGAAAAGAAAGAAATAATGGTAAAAGCAACGCGCATACTTTTTTCATGTAGAAAATGGATTTTTATGTTTAAGAAAACATGAAACTAATATAAAATCAGCATTTTGTTTGTGTACAATAATGTATGTAATTACTTTTTCAGGAAAGTGCTTACAACTTCACTACACGCTTGCTTGAGATATTATTGTTTACGATTACTTTCACAATGTAAACTCGTTATGCTGTATAAATAGTATGAGCAGACGCTTCATTATGTTTTGGGTAGTAGC
>CAYSGX010000175.1:0-6549 GCA_964430605.1 uncultured Chitinophagaceae bacterium | reverse complement strand
ATTATTCAGCGGAATAAAAGGGCACACATCGGTGGCACCCATGCGCGGATGTTCGCCCGTGTGCTTGCTCATATCAATCAGTTCGGCTGCTTTTGCAATGCCTTTAAAAGCTGCTTCTACTACCTGCAACGGCTCGCCTACAAAAGTTACCACTGTGCGGTTGGTGGCTTTGCCCGGATCGACATTCAGCAGTTTAATTCCTTCCACACTTTCAATGGCATCAGTAATTTGCTTTATGATACCCATATCGCTGCCTTCGCTGAAATTGGGTACACATTCGATGAGTTGTTTCATAATTTTTAAAAATTAAAGGTTGGTTTATTGGCAAATATACTTTTCCCCATGAGGATTTCCTGATTACCTTAATTCTTTGTTCTTGCTGCCTCACCCCCGTCCCCTCTCCCATGGGAGAGGGGTGCGCATTGATTGAAGTGTTGTTATATACTTCAATGGGGTGAGGCTTATTTTGCAATTATTTCATACACTCATTTTATATAAATCTTCAGGTGTGTCAATGGCAATGGTTTCAAAAGTAGTTTCAGCTACTTTTATGGTATAGCCATTTTCGAGCCAACGCAATTGTTCCAGGCTTTCGGTTTGTTCTAAAAACGACAGGGGCAATTGTACTATTTCTTGTAAAACATTTTTCCGAAAACCATAAATACCAATGTGCTTGTAAAATTTTCCGCACTTCAATGCATCTTCTGTTTTTCCGCTTCTTACAAAAGGAATCGCATGTCTGCTGAAATACAATGCTTCTCCATTATTATTGATTACCGCTTTTACTATGTTGGGATTATTTAATTCTTCGGAAGTAGCAATTTGCTTTACGAGTGTAGCTATACTTGCTTTTTCTTGAAGCAGCGTTGCCACCAAATTAATCTGTCCGGGATTAATAAAAGGCTCATCGCCCTGAATATTGATGCAGGCATCAAAACTATTACCCAGTTGCCGCATCACTTCGGCACAACGTTCCGTACCGTTTTGATGATTGGTACCGGTCATCACCACTTCGGCACCAAAACTTTTTGCCGCGCTGAAAATTCTTTCATCATCGGTAGCAATCACTACTTTGTGCAACGAAGCTTTCAGCGATTGTTCATACACCTGCTGAATCATGGGCTTGCCTTTAATATCAACCAAAGGCTTTCCCGGAAAACGGGTTGACGCGAAACGAGCGGGTATGATGCCGAGTATATTCATTTTTGTGTTACTTATTACAGCCGGCAGCTAAAGCAGACGGCAATTATTAAGTTATTGGCTTAAATATTGCTGTTGCCCGTCAGCCAACAGTTAACATTAGCAATATTACAAGTTTTTTTGGCTCGAAATTGGATAATAAGCACAGCCTGGTGTTAATTAATAAGCACACTAAACAAAGTTTTCGGAAAATTGAATAAATACTTTTGTAACAATAAAATAAGTTGAATCATGAAAAATTTATTTCGCAGCGTGTTAATGGCAGGTGTTATTTTTACCACTTCTGTTTCGGCACAGGAAAACACCATAAGACACACCGTAAAGCAAGGTGAAACGTTATACTCTATTGCCAGAGAATATAAAATAGATGTAAAACAACTTTTTGAACTTAATAATATTACCGACCGTGAACACAAAATAAAACTGGGCGATGTGCTGGTTGTTTCGGGCAATGCCGCTGTAAATACAAAGCCTGCCGTTGCTTCTACTCCATCTGCCACCCGCGGCAATGCTACCCACGAAGTTAAAAGTGGCGAAACCCTTTTCAGAATAGCTAAAATGTATAATACCACCCCCGAAGCCATTAAAGCGCTTAACAATTTAAAAAGCGATGGGCTGAATTTGGGGCAGGTTTTAAAAGTGCCGGGCGAAGCTGCAAATACTACTGCAACTTATACCGAGCCTGCAAGAACAGTTACACCCGTTGCGCCTGTTACTACCAAAACTTTACCTCCTGTAACCGAAGAAGATAAAAAAGAAGTGATTAGCAATAAAACCACTTTTGCAGCGGATTATAATAAAAACGAAGCCAGCTACTTCGATAAAGGCATGGCCGAGTGGATAGATAATAATGATGAAAGCGATGGCAGTAAATTTTATGCCATGCACAAAACCGCACCCATTGGCACAGTATTGAAAGTGCGCAACCTGATGAACGATAAAGTGGCTTATGTAAAAGTAGTGGGCAAGCTGCAAGACAGCGACAACAACAAAAACACTATCGTAAAGGTATCGGGGGCTACTGCTAAATATTTAGAAGTTATTGACCCTAAGTTTTTGGTAGAGATTAGTTATGTGAATAAGAAGAATTAGAATACTCTAAGATATAGTTTCTAACGGCTGTTGGCGGTAGTTTTTCTTTCATTTCTATTCGTTGTCAGTTGAATTATTGTCATATTGTTTAGTCAGCAAGTTATAACTGGTCTTGTATGTTTTATTTTTAAGTCTCTCTAATTCTCCACATTCAATCTCCCAAGTCATTGTTAGTATTACTGTTTTGGCAATTAGTGAATAGTTGTAAATAAGTTTATTCTTTTTGTAAGGACAATTCGGTTTCATTTTATTTTGTTGAGTTGTTCTGTTGTAGTTCCATAACTCAATATCTTCTTTTGAAATTACTTTAGTTCACAAATAATCTCTTAATTCTGTCCCATAAAAGTCTTTATAATTTGGAAATCGTTCTGTAAGGGTGTCCGTATGAACTTTAAAAAAAGTCCATTTTATCCGAGTTAATCCGAGTCTTGGCTTACCAAAGTATGTGAATTGATTGTCTTTATTTAATTCTCGTATGTTCAGGTCAACTTTTTGAATTTTCCTGTTAAAAACCCATTGATTGAAAAAATTGTCAAATGAAATCAACGCAACTTTTTCTAAGTCCTGTCCGCTATTCACTTTTTCATATGTTGTTGTCTGTTTTGTCGCTTTGCACGAAGTCAGAACAAATAGTATGAAAATAAATGTTAATCGTGTCATTTTCTTGCTATGGGTCGTCTTTAAAATTACCGCCAACTTACTTATACCCCTACCATCAGGCATATCTTCCCCCTAAAACACTATGAAGCGTCCGCTCATATTTATCACTCATGCGACTAAATTAAAAACAATATTTTTAGCAAATGCTATGGTTTTTATTTTGGGTCTTAGCGGATACTAAAACAGGGGTGTCCGAAATGTGTTTATCTTCTGCCACAGGTTAAAACCTATGGCATTTTTTGACCAAAGGAATTATTTTTATTCAATACAACGGACTAAAGTCCGCAGGACTTATAAGGGCTTTAGCCCGATTTTAAAAGAAAAAGTCCTTTGGTCATAATTAGCAATGGGTTTCAACCCATTGTATAATATTCTATAATAAGACCATTTAAAGATTTCGGACACCCTTAGATACTAAAACCAGAGGGGTTGTTGGTTTTTATAAATTTATTAGTGCATTCGTGGCATAATTTTAATTTCTAAATTTGCAATCGTTATTTCCAAATCATAAATCATAAATATTAATGTATCGTCCTGCTGTAAACAACATCTTAGAAACCATTGGCAACACCCCTTTAGTGCGCTTAAACAATATTACTAAAGAGGTAAAAGCTACCGTATATGCCAAAGTAGAAACCTTTAACCCCGGCAATTCTATTAAAGACCGCATGGCGTTGAAAATGGTAGAAGATGCCGAAAAAGCAGGCTTGCTGAAACCCGGAGGAACTATTATTGAAGGCACATCGGGCAATACGGGCATGGGCCTGGCGATTGCCGCAATTATTAAAGGCTACAAATGTATTTTCACCACTACCGATAAGCAATCGAAAGAAAAAGTAGATGCTTTAAGAGCTTTTGGTGCAGATGTTATTGTGTGCCCCACCGATGTTGACCCGGAAGACCCACGCTCCTACTATTCCGTATCGTCAAGACTGGTAAAAGAAGTGCCCAATTCGTGGAAAGCCAACCAATATGACAACCCGTCAAACGCACAGGCGCATTATGAAAGCACAGGCCCTGAAATTTGGGAACAAACACAAGGCAAAATAGACCATTTGGTAGTGGGCGTGGGCACAGGGGGCACTATATGTGGCACTGCCCGGTTTCTGAAAGAAAAAAATCCAAACCTGAAAGTTTGGGGCATAGATACTTATGGTTCGGTTTTCAAGAAATATAAAGAAACCGGAATTTTTGATAAAAAAGAAATTTATCCTTACGTAACCGAAGGCATTGGTGAAGATTTTTTGCCACAGAATGTAAACTTCGATTTAATAGATGCTTTCGAAAAAGTTACCGATAAAGACGCTGCCATTTACACCCGCGAAATTGTAAAGCAGGAAGGTATTTGGGCGGGCAACTCGGCAGGCTCGGCAATAGCCGGCCTGTTACAACTGAAAGATAACTTTAAAGAAGGCGAAACGGTAGTAGTGATTTTTCACGACCACGGCACCCGTTACATTGGCAAAATGTTTAACGACCAATGGATGCACAGCAAAGGCTACTTAGACAAAAAAGGCCTCACCGCTAAAGACATTACCCAAAACAGAAAAGAAACTGAACTGATAAGTGTTGAGAGTAATGCCTTGGTGAAAGATGTATTGAAGCTAATGGCCGACAATGATATTTCTCAAATTCCGGTTACTGAAGGCGGCAGAATTGTGGGTGCGGTAAACGATAAAAAAATATTTGTAGAAATAGCCTTAAATATTGAAGCGAAAGATGAGCCTATAAAGCAACACATGCAAACCGCATTTCCGTTTGTAGATATTTCTACCGGTATTGATGATTTGGCAGAAATGTTAAAAGCAGATAATGACGCGGTGCTGGTAAAAGATTTCAAACTCGACAAAACCTATATCATAACACGCTATGATATTTTAGATGTGTTGGCTAAATAATGTCAATTCAATAGAACGCTGATTCGTTATGGTTTTTATGGTTTGTTATGATAAAAGGCATCATAAAATATCTTAATAATCATAACGAATCAGCGTTCTGTTTTAATACACAATAATGAAGTTGCAGATAATTGACCAGGCAGGCAGAAACATTTCATTTTCATTTCCTCCGAAAAGAATCATTTCTGTAGTTCCTTCACAAACCGAGTTGCTGTTTGATTTAGGGCTGAATGATGAAGTAATCAGCATCACCAAATTTTGCATTCATCCTTCGGGATGGTTTACTTCCAAAACAAAAGTTGGCGGCACCAAAACACTGAATATTGAATTAATACAACAGCTACAGCCCGATTTAATTATTGCCAACAAAGAAGAAAATGAACGACAACAAATTGAGTTCCTTGCAAACCAATTTCCGGTTTGGATTAGCGATATTAAAAACCTTGATGATGCACTGAATATGATTTCGGCAGTTGGCGCAATTACCGGTAAAACTATTGTTGCTGAAAATTTATACCAACGAATTATTGAAAATTTTCAGCAACTTCCGCAGCAATTTATAGCCCGAAAAAAAGCCGCTTATTTAATCTGGCGCAAGCCTTACATGACGGTAAACAGCGACACGTTTATTCACGATATGCTGTTGCGTTGCGGCTTTGAAAATGTATTTGCCAATAATGATGTTTCCCGTTATCCTGAAATTACGATTGAACAACTGGAAGCAGCACAACCCGATATTATTTTACTTTCGTCAGAACCTTACCCTTTTTCAGAAAAACATATTGATGAACTGAAATCATCGGCAAAGCTGAAAAATACAAAAGTGCAATTGGCAGATGGTGAAATGTTTTCGTGGTATGGCAGCAGGTTGGTTCATTCGCCTGAATATTTTAAGAAAGCGTTTTTGTGAAAAACATTTTCAAATTTTAGCCAACAGCTAAACACTTAAAACATAAAACTTGATACTATATCCTACTCCTGAAACCCGAAAAACGCATCTTTAATATGATGTATTTCAATGGCATTATTTTTCTGAATATTAACGGCAACTACATCAAACCTTATTTCACCTTTATGGTTTGTCTGAAAAATATATTCATCGGCAGCTTGCTGCAACTGCTGTTGCTTGTGTTTTGAAACCGCTTCTTCGGGCAAGCCAAACTTAGTATTGGTGCGGGTTTTCACTTCAACAAACACCAGCACATTTTCTGTTTTGGCAATAATATCTACCTCACATCTTTTCCAGCGCCAGTTGGTTTCAACAATTTCAAACCCGTGTTTTATTAAAAAATCAGCCGCTAATTGCTCGCCTTTATCACCTTTTTGCTTGTTATTCATCTGCTTACAATTCACCGTTCAGGGTATAAATATATTTTTATTAGCCAAAGGTTTAAAATATCTTTAACATTGCAAACGCTTACTATAAACAACAATGACTTTAGAACATTTTATAAATACTATAGCATCGGAATTTGACGAAGTAGCACCTGAAACCATTTTACCCGAAAGCGAATTTAGAAATCTGGAAGGCTGGAGTTCTATGCTGTCGTTAATCATTATTTCAAAAATCAATAAAGTTTTTGGGGTTACTATTACCTCTCAGGAATTGGCGGCATCTAAAACCATAGAAGATTTGTATAAAATTGCCTTATCAAAAACACAGGTAGTTAATTAATGGCTCAATTCAGCATTCCAAATG
>CAYSGX010000174.1:0-6632 GCA_964430605.1 uncultured Chitinophagaceae bacterium | reverse complement strand
ACCCATACATAAATCAGTAGCGGTATTGTTTGTATGGGTTAATACATTATTGCTCAATCTGGTCGGAGCGTCCGCTACGACCTCGCCCAAAATACTCTCGCAAATAGCTTCAAACAAAAAAGACTACCGCAGAAAGATAAAAAAGAAAAACTAAAGACCAACAGCTAATGGCTCGTCCAAAACTGATAATTGACTACTGATAACTAATTGCTTAATCTAGTCGGAGTATCCGCTACTACCGAAAACACGATGAAGCCACCTTCCCGCTTTTTTACATGCACCTGTCTTATCAGTAACAATAGCATTCAAACCACTTTTGAAATACAATCGGCCTGATATTTTTCTGTAACACATGTTTAGTCTAATTTCATGCGCCTTTTTAAATATTAAATGAAACGGAACGATAAAGAAAATTTACACGGCTATTTTGTAAAAAATCTGTTGCTATGGCAAAAAGGTATAAACCGGCCAATGCCCTGGAAAGGTGAAAAAAATCCTTATCTCATTTGGCTTTCAGAAATTATTTTACAACAAACAAGGGTAGAGCAGGGGCTGCCTTATTTTTTAAGGTTTAAAGAAAAATACCCTACCATAACCCATTTGGCCAATGCCCCCGAAGATGAAGTAATGCGTTTGTGGCAAGGCCTGGGCTATTATTCAAGGGCAAGAAATCTTCATGCCACAGCCATGACAGTGCGCGATAAGTTCAATGGCATTTTTCCTGTAGATTATACCGAAGTGCTTTCATTAAAAGGCGTGGGTGAGTACACCGCTGCGGCAATAGTTTCTTTTGCTTATGAAATGCCATATCCTGTTGTAGATGGCAATGTTTACCGGGTGTTGTCCCGTTTCTTCGGAATAAAAACGGCTATAGATAATCCAAAAGCAAAAAAAGAGTTTACGGCACTTGCCCATAATTTAATCAGGGAAGTAAAAAAGCCTTCAGTGTATAATCAGGCGATAATGGATTTTGGCGCACTACAATGTAAACCTGCCTCGCCCGATTGCAAAAATTGTGTACTAAAAGATAATTGCTACGCTTTTAATAATGATTTAGTAGAAATGCTTCCGGCTAAAGAAAAAAAGATAAAAGTAAAAGAGCGCTTCTTTCATTACTTGGTAATAAGGCAGCAAGACAATATCTGTATAAGAAAAAGGCCTGCGGGAGATATTTGGCACAACCTTTATGAATTTCCTTTAATTGAAGCAACAAGGCAATTAACGTTAAAAGAAATTACTGCACACGAAACATGGAAAAGTGTTTTTGGCAGCCTGAAAATTAAAGTCGCTCCATTACAGGTTTCGGCAACGCAAAAGTTGACTCATCAAAAAATTAATGCCTTATTTTTTGAAGTGGTTTTGCCCAACAATAGTTTGCCTAATTTGCTTATCGAAAAAAATATGATTGCCACGGAAGTGAAAAAAATGAATAATTTCGCTTTCCCGAGAATTATTGATTGGTATATTCAAAACAAACAATTAAATTTATTCTCTAACGAATAGAAGCAAAAAATTAAACAACACAACTAAACCCACACACCATGAACAGTTTGAACAAAGCCATATTAATTGGCAGATTAGGCAAAGACCCTGAAGTACGTTATTTAGAAGGCAATGTAGCGAAAGCGGCTTTTCCGTTAGCTACATCTGAAACCTATAAAGATAAAAGCGGGCAAAAAGTTGAAAATACCAACTGGCACAATATTGTTTGCTGGCGCGGCTTGGCAGAAGTTGCGGAGAAATATTTAAGAAAAGGAGCCAACGTATATATTGAAGGAAAAATTACCACACGCAGTTGGGACGATAAAGATGGCAACAAGCGTTATACAACCGAAGTTGTTGCCGAAAACTTTATTATGCTCGACAGCAAAAGAAGTGAAGATGGTGGTAACAGAGGCGGTGGCAGCTACGAGCAGGCGCCACCACCGGTGCAGTCGTCAAGTAACGAACCTAAAAGCAGTAACGCTGCTCCGGCTACCGAAAACTATGCTGACGACTTGCCGTTTTAAACGTAATTTTTTTAATTAAATCACTATAATTTTGGAAGCAAGCAGTAGTCCCGACCCGTATCCTTCGAGCCGGCTAACCATGCTTTTTATTTCAGGAGTAAATGCTCCGACAAGCGATGTTTACTGGGCACTGATAGGCATATTGGTTTTGATTACTGCTTCTGCTTTAATTTCAGCATCAGAGGTGGCATACTTTTCTATATCTTCTAAAGACATTGACAAAATAACTGAAGATGATGAAAACACTGCATCAAAGCGTGTAGTAGATTTATTGAATCGCCCCCGCTACCTGCTTTCTACTGTTTTAATACTTAATAATCTGGCAAATGTTGGCATTACTATTATTTCCTATTTCGTGTTTAAATCTGTTATTGATTTTAGTGGTTACCCTCTTTTAGGCCTTGTTATTAATGTAGCCGGGGTAACGTTTTTCATTGTAATTTTTGGAGAAGCGTTACCAAAAACTTATGCCACAAGGCATCAGGTTAAGGTGGCTTATTTTATGTCTTTGCCTTTGTATTTAGCGCGTCAGTTTTTTTGGCCCGTCAGTTATCTTTTAGTTTCTTCTACAGGCATTATCGAAAAACGATTGAGGAAAACCAGAAATGCGGATGTAAATCTTGAAGAACTGGAACACGCCATTGATTTAACAGCCAATAAAGAAGGCAGCAGTGAAGAAATAAATATGCTGAAAGGCATTGTGAAGTTCAGTAATATTTCGGTGAAACAAATTATGCGTGCCAGGGTAGATGTGTTTGCGGTAGATAAAGATTTATCATTTAAAGAATTACTGGCTAAAGTCAGAGAATCGGGCTACTCGCGAATACCGGTGTATAACGAAACCATTGATAATATTGTGGGCGTGCTTTATACCAAAGATTTATTAGGGCATTTAGAAGAAGAAAATTATCATTGGCAGGAACTGTTGCGCCAACCCAATTTTGTTCCCGAAACCAAAAAAATAAATGATTTGCTGAAAGACATTCAATCTAACAGAAACCATCTTTCGGTAGTGGTAGATGAATATGGAGGCGTATCGGGCATTATTACTTTAGAAGATATTTTGGAAGAAGTAATTGGCGATATTAATGATGAATATGATGATGCTACACCTGAGTTGTTTTACAAAAAAATAGATCCTTATAATTTTATTTTTGAAGGCAAAACAATGATGAAAGATGTATGTGACGCATTAAAAGTAAGAGAAGGAGTTTTTGAAGAAATTCGTGGCGAAGCAGATTCTCTCGGGGGGTTGATTTTAGAATTGGCAGGCAAATTTCCGCAACGGCACGATGAGTTTTATTTTAAGCAATTTGTATTTAAAGTATTGGAAGTAAACCGAAACAGAATTCAGAAAATTAAAGTTACTGTTAAAGAAAAAAGTTAACTGAAAACAATGGGTGTATGACAAATTGCATACCAAGATAGATATGGTTCGACAGACTCACCATGACACTAATGAAGTTATTGTCACTCTGAGCTTGTCGAAGAGTATTTTATTCAGAATATGTGCAATTTGTCACACGCCCGTTAAAGAAGAAAACAAATTGGCATGAGAAAAATATTATTACTTATCGTTCCTGTTTTAATATTCGCTTCATGCGGAGAGCAGGATTATACACCCAGGCCAAGGGCTTTTTTCAGGATAGATTTGCCTGAAAAAGGCTACCAATTATACAGCCCCGAAGACTGTCCTTTTCAATTTGAATATCCTGTTTATGCTGAAGTAGAAAGAGACTCAACCTTTTTTGATGAAAAAGCCGAAGACCCATGTTGGTTGAATATTGAATTTGGTTCGCTGGGCGGCATGATACATGTAAGCTACAAGCCCATAACAAAAAACCAATCGCTATATAAGCTTAGTGAAGATGCTCACAAGATGAGCTTTAAGCATACTGTAAGAGCCGATTTTATTGAAGAGCGGTTTATTAATACTGCCAATGGCGCACAAGGCATATTGTACGATATTGGTGGAAATTCAGCATCAAACATCCAGTTTTTTTTAACTGATAGTTCGCAACATTATTTACGCGGAGCTTTATATTTTAATGCCGCGCCCAATGCCGATTCGTTAGAGCCGGTGGTGAAATTTGTACGCGAAGACATGGTACACTTAATTGAGAGCTTTAAGTGGAAGTAATCATTTTTCAGCACTGATATTCTTTCTTACCCTTAAATTTATTACTTCTACCGCTAAAGAGAAGGCTACTGCAAAGTAGATATATCCTTTGGGCACATGATAGTGAAAGGCTTCTATCATTAACATAAAGCCAATAAGAATTAAAAACGATAAGGCCAATATCTGCAAAGTAATGTGCTTGTTTACAAATTCACTGATAACTCCCGAAAACAGCATCATTACAATAATAGAAATAATGACTGCGGCAACCATAATAGGTATTTGATTAGACAGCCCGATAGCGGTTAAAATAGAATCGAAAGAGAAAACAATGTCTAACAATATTATTTGAAAAATAATAGTAGAAAAAACCGCGCGCTTAGTCTCTTTGTGCGCATGTTCAATGCCGGTTGTCTTTCCGTGTAATTCAGAAGTACTTTTGGCTATTAAAAACAATCCACCCAATGCCAGAATAATATCGCGCCAGCTTACTTCGTGTTCAAAAATGGCAAACAAAGGCTTCGTTAAACCAATAATATAGGCAATGCCTATCAGCAATATTATTCTGAATATCAGCGCTAAAGAAAGCCCTATAAACCTTGCCCGGGGCTGTTGAGCCTTGGGCAGTTTATTGGTAACAATAGAGATGAAAATAATATTGTCAATACCCAATATTATTTCTAAAAATGTAAGCGTAACTAACGCCAGCAAGCTTTCAACGGTAAACAAGTGTTCCATACTCAGGTTATTTTAAGCAAATTCATGAATTGCAAATAAAAGATAAATGGCAAGATATATTTTCCACACCACCGTTGCTACACCTGCTTTGTGTGCAGGCATCATTTTTCCGGTTGTTTACTCAGCACTAAATATCCTAAAACTCCACCAATTATCGAAGCTGTAAAAATTCCAATTTTCGCTTGTGTAATCTGTTCTTCGCTTGTGAATGCCAATGAAGTTATAAATAATGACATTGTAAAACCGATTGAAGCTAACAGACCAAGTCCAAAAAGATTTTTAATGTTCATTCCGTTTGGAAATGCTGCAATTCTGAGTTTAACAAGTAATAAAGTTGAACCAACAACACCAACAACTTTTCCTATTAAAAGCCCAAGAAAAACACCTAAAGCGACATTTGTACTGAATAATTGCTCTAAATCAATCGCAACAGAAACACCCGCGTTTGCCAAAGCAAAAATCGGGATAATTAAAAATGTTACGAATGGGTGCATTGCATGTTCCAATCGTTGTAATGGAGGAATTATTTCGTTTGTATCTTCTTTAACTTCGTCCAGGATATGTAACTGTTCGTTGGTCAAAGTTGGGATGTTGTCATTCGGGTCAATGGATTTGAATTGAGCCAGGTAGTTTTGAATTTTAGTAACATAAATGTTTTCCTTTATTTTCATATCGGCCGGAATGGTAAAGGCAGCGAGTACAGCAGCTATAGTCGCATGAACTCCGGACAGTAGAAATGCTGTCCAAACGCCAATAATTCCTATAACTGCATAAAATAAAATATTTCTTACTCCCATTTTGTTTCCGGTGTACATTATCAATACAAAGCCTAAACCTATTAAAAGACTTAAAATTGAAATGTCGGAAGTGTAGAAAAATGCGATAACTAAAACTGCTCCCAAATCATCAACAATAGCCAAAGCAGTTAAAAAAACTTTTAGTGACAGTGGTATTTTACTTCCTAATAAATACAAAACACCTAATGCGAAAGCAATATCGGTTGCCATTGGTATTCCCCAACCACTATGAGTTTCTCCCGATGGGTTTAAGGCTAAATATATAATTGCGGGAACAAGCATTCCGCCAATTGCCGCCCCTATTGGCAATAAGGCTTTTCTCGGATTGGAAAGTTCTCCTCCAACAATTTCCCTTTTCAGTTCCAGCCCCACCACAAAAAAGAAAACAGCCATTAAACCGTCATTAATCCAATGGTGTATGCTGTATTCCAAATAGCTTTTCCCGTCAAATTGAAAGCCGAATTTGTGTTCAAAAAAATGAAGATAATCGTGAGATAAAGGTGAATTGGCAAGAATCAGCGCAATAATTACACTTATTCCGAGTACAATGCCACCTGCTTTTTCGTTTTGTATGAATTTTTGGATTGGTTGAGTTAACTTATCAATTGGGTAATTTCTTTGTTCATTCATTATTTTGTATCTCCTTATTCAGAGTTCACAAAAGTACCTTTTTTGAAAAAGTATTTTAGTTAATTCGTTCTTTTGTTGAAGTTTTAATTTTTGGACGAGCGTTGTTTTATACCGTTTGTATTTCAATGTTAGTCTGATGCCTTACGGTATACTATTGTAAATCTTAAAGCAAACATAACCCCGGAACAACTTTCAGTTTACATAATAACTTTTCCTTTGCTAAAATCTGAAGCAATGTCGCGCCACCATTTGCAACCATTTACAGCAGCTACACCGGCCGGGCTGTTTGGCAATTTCAGCCAAAATATATTTGCACATCACAGCGCCCAAAAAATCAAT
>CAYSGX010000173.1:0-6644 GCA_964430605.1 uncultured Chitinophagaceae bacterium | reverse complement strand
CTATCATCTCAAATTATTTTTATCTCACTCTTACAAAATAGTATTTCAAGCAAATTATTTTGTTTTCCCGCCTATCTTATCAGTAGCGATGGGTTTCAAACCCATCGCTATGGATAGCTATTGCTTACTTCCAAATGCTTTCTTATATCAAACTCAAGTGATAATAATTTCCCTGCTTAATCTTCTATATCAAAACTAACCGGCTCGGGATTGGGGTTATTGCGATACAACAAAAATGATTTTATAAACTCGTCTAAGTTTCCGTCTAAAACATCTTGTGCCTGTGAAGTTTCACAACCGGTGCGCACATCTTTAACCAGCTTATAAGGATGCAGAACATAAGAGCGGATTTGCGAGCCCCATTCAATTTTCATTTTATTGCCTTCTATCTTATCGCGCTCTTCGTTGCGTTTGCGAATTTCCAGTTCATACAATTTAGACTTTAACATTTGCAACGCCTTTTCGCGGTTTTGCGCCTGCGAGCGCGTTTCCTGGCATTCAATAACAATGCCTGTGGGCAGATGCCGTACCCTCACCGCGGTCTCAACCTTGTTCACATTTTGCCCGCCTGCACCTTGTGCCCTGTAAGTATCCCACTCCATTTCAGAAGGGCTAACGGTAATCTCAATAGTATCGTCAACTATAGGGTAAACAAATACTGAAACGAAAGAAGTGTGCCTGCGTGAATTGGAATCGAAAGGAGAAATGCGTACCAGGCGGTGCACCCCGTTTTCGCCCATCAAATAGCCATAAGCAAATTCGCCATCAATTTCGAGTGTGATAGATTTTATACCCGCTACATCGCCATCTACACGGTCGAGTTCTTTAACCTTAAACTTGTTGCTCTCGCCCCACATTTGATACATGCGCGCCAGCATAGATGCCCAGTCGCAGCTCTCTGTGCCGCCCGCACCGGCATTAATTTCAAGTATAGCGCCCATTACATCTTCAGGCTTATTGAGGGTAGATTTGAATTCGAGATGATCTATTTCCGCTAAAGCATGTTTGTAGGCTGCCTCTACTTCTTCTTCCGTGGCAACGCCTTCTTTCTGAAAATCGAACAATACTTCAGCATCGTCAATGCTGTTTTTAGCATTGTAGAATATTGAAAGCCAGTCTTTATTCAGTTTAATTTCTTTGAGTAGTAATTCCGCTTTTTTGGAATCGTTCCAAAAATCGGGTTGTGTGGTATATTTTTCTTTTTCGGCTACGAAATTTTCTTTCATATCCACGTCAAAGAAACCTCCTCAGGGCGCTCAAACGGCTCTTTATATCCTTTAGTTGCTCAATAGTCATTGTGCTAAATTTTTGCGAAGATAGGTAAAAGAAACTTGGGGGTGACTGTGGTGGTCTATAGCAGGCTTATGAGCGGACTTTTATAATGTTTTTGGTAGTTGTGGACACTCGGATTTTTCGAATTCTTCGGAAATGTTTTCTTTTAAAATTTACTTATCGCTTTATTGAAAATCATAAAAGGGTCTTGGGTTATTATTCGCTATTTTTGCCCTCACAAACAAAAATATGGCTACAAAAACTCCCAAAGAAACAGAAGCAATTATGAGCGAAGTGGTATTGCCTAACGATACCAATGCACTGCATAATTTAAGAGGCGGAAAAATTTTACACTGGATGGATATTGCTTCGGCTATCGCGGCAGGAAGACATGCGGGAGCAGTAGTAGTAACCGCTTCTGTTGACAATGTTTCTTTTGAAAACCCTATTAAAACAGGCGATGTAGTAACTATTAAGGCAAAAGTTACACGCACTTTCAGAACTTCTATTGAAACTTATATTGAAGTAGTGGCCGAAAATATTCCTACAGGAACGCAATATAAATGCAATACTGCCTACTATACTTTTGTGGCTTTAGACAGTAATGGCAGGCCAAAACCTGTCGCGCAAATTACTCCTGAAACAGAAGATGAGCAAAAGAAATATGATAGCGCCATCAGAAGAAGAGAGTTGCGCCTGGTGTTGGCAGGAAGAATGAAGCCTGAAGACGCTAAAGAATTGCAATTGTTTTTTGGCGCGATGAAACAATCATAAAGTTCTTATAGTACAGTACACTTTTTGTGTTTCGTTGGCATCATCGGTTTTGGTTGCCAGTTTGCCTGTGCCGCTAATCTGGTTTAGAGATATGCCTTTTTCAACCAGTTTTCTTACAATAGTCATAGAGCGCAAAACATCTAACCGTATTTTTTTTGTAGGAATTAAATCGCTTGGAGCAATTACAAAATCGGGATTGTTTTTGTAAAACTCTAACATGGCATCGTCTTTCACGGTGAGCAATTCATCGGTAGCAGCAATGCCATTGATTTTAATTTTTACCGAAGGGTTAATTTTTAACCACTGATACAAACTGTTTAAAAGAGAGTCGCTGTTTTCGGCAGCAAATTCAGCGGTATTTCTTTTGAAATAAAATTGATAGCTGTCGGGCGTAACTGAGGTTTGGGTATAAAGTGAATCATTATTCAGAATAAAGAAATCACTGTTTAAAACAGCCACAAAATTATTTTTCAGCAGATATTTGTTTACAAAATCAACAATATCTTTTGAAGTAATGGCATTAATGGTATCGTGAATAATGCCATAATAATCAAGCGAAGTGGTGGCATTAAATAAAGCAAGTGTATTAAGATAGCTTTTCGTATCGGGTTTGGCTGTGATTTTTGAAATCAACCCGGTTTTATTTCTGCTTAAATCATTGGCATTATATAAAGCAGCATCGGCAAGGAAATTGAGATTGTTATAATTGGCTAAAAAATTAAGATGAGTGGTATCAACAACATATTTTATACTGAACAGGGAAATAAATCTACGCATATTGAAATCGCTGCTGACTTCTTTTACATTAAAACTATCGGCATAGTAATTCCTGAGGGCAGAATATTCATCGTTGAGTAATGAAGCAAACAACAAGCCTGTTAAAGTTTCTTTTTTGTTTTTATACAATACCGGCCCGGAATAATAAGTGTTAAACCCTTGAGCTACACTTTCGTCATTAGTGGTTAGTTGCACATTATAGAGGCATGTTTTGATGGTTTGCACGGGAAAGGTTCTGAAAGGGCTGTAAGTACAATCTTTCCATCCTAAAAATACATCCTGAATTGTTTTATAAACCGATGCTCGTTTAAAGTTTCCGCTTACAACTAAAAAAGCATTTTGCGGACAATAGAATGAGCTTTTAAATTTCACCACATTTTTCACAAAAACCGAATCATCGGGAAACGAAAGCATAGGCTCTCCCAAGCGATTTTCATTATTAGTATAAATTATTTTCACGGCACTTTCACAACCTTTGTTGGCAGTGCATGAAGTAAATGAAGTGTTATACTGGATATAAGAAGTGTTTATTTCTTTATTTGGTGTCTTTAAATCTGAGGTTACTGCTTTCAGATAGGCTGAAAATAATTCGGGTAATATTTCAGTAGTTTTTGTGGTGCTGAAATAGGCGGTGTAATCATTTGTAATAATACATTCGGTATTATAGCCTTTAAAATAAGGGTAAGCATTAGCTGCTATAAAGGCAGTGCCGCCTGCAATACCATTGGCCTCGTAAGAGGTTCCGGCATTAATGCTTAACTGAACACTTACTTCCTGAGCGGTTGTGTCTTCAATCAGTACCACTTTCAGCCCATTAACTAAAGTATGGTAATACTCGTTTTGTTTCAGGTAGTTCTGAGCAGTTAATTGCACCGAAAAGACACAATACAATAAAAGAGCAGTAATGTAATATTTCAACTTTCTGTTTTGGTTATAACGGTGCAAATATACTGTTCTCAAACAGGTTTTGGAATCAAATCTGTTTAGAGAACAGATATACCGGACATCACAAACTTTGATTTTTCTAAAACCTGAGTTGTTTCGGTATATCTTTAAAAATAAATTACCGGTATTTAATAGCGAAATGCTGCTTTACTTTAAATTCTTTTCTGAAAAAAACGATACCTGTTTTATATAAATCTAAAGAAAGTGTAACATCGGGATGTCGCGAAATTTCATTCCATGCCTTGAACATTTCACTGCTCCAACGTATATCATCGAAAATAATTATGGTATTGTTATGGCATAATGGCAATAGTTGATTAAAGTATTTCAAAGTGCTTTCGTAACGATGATTGCCATCTATTAAAGCAAAATCTATAGATTGATGTTGCTGAATAAAAACAGGTAAGGTCTCATTAAAATTACCTTCAACTAAGCGAATATTATTAATGCCACAGCGCGCAAAATTTTCTTTAGCGACAGCAGCAATTGCAGTACTGCCTTCGATGGTAGTAATAGTTCCACCGGCATTTGCCAACGCCATATACGATGAAGCAATACCCAACCCTGTGCCCAGTTCAAGCATAACAGAAGGCTTGTAATAATTAATTATTCTGAACAACAGCCTGCCATATTTGCCTTTAAAAGCTGTGTTATTAAATACTTTAGCAACAGTTTTTTTTGTTGATACCCCATAAGTTGAACCTGCACCTAAATCCTCAATATCAAGAACAGTAACATTGTTGTTTAATTCGGAAAACAAATTCTCCAACACATCATAAGCCTCATAATGCGTTTTATCTTCTACTACTTGAGTTATAAAGTTGTACAGAAATGGCGAATGCACATCATATTTTGTAGCAGCGGTAAAGTAGTATTTAATGTATGGTAATATATGGTGCAGTATGTCCAAAATATAATTCAGGTTAAAAACTTTTTGTTTTAAGAAATAGCAACACTTTTCAATTAACTCATTTATTACTACGAAATTTGTACTGTCAATAAACTATTGTTCAGCATGATTCGGGCAGCAAAATTATTCTTTTTGTTTTTGGTGTGCGATGCCTCTTTGGTTTTTGCGCAAAAAGGGCTTCATGTGGGCTTTAAGGCAGGGCTTACTTCCGCGTGGATATTAAACCAGAATAATGCAAGAACCCTGGAAGATTACCCCGATATTGCAAAATCGGAATTGGCTTATAAACTCAAATTTGGTTATGGCTTTGGTGGTGTGTTAGGTTATAACTTCAGCAATAATTATGGCATACAAACTGAATTGCTTTATGAGCAAACGGGGCAAAACTATGAAGATAATTTTCAGCCATTAGGCGGGCCGTTAAATGCCATCAGGCAAATTGATTTAACCTATTTCTCAATACCCGTTTTATTTAAGTTTACCAGTAAGAAGAAAGATAATTTAAAAGCCTATGCCTTGGCTGGCCCGCAATTTAATTTACTGCTGAAATCAAATGAGCTGGTAATTTTAAATGGTGTAGAAAAAATAGATGTACTTACCGCTTCTGAAAAATTCAGGGATTTTGATGCCGGATTTGCTTTAGGTGGCGGCATGGATATATTTTTTATGCAGAACTTCTACCTAAGTATTGGTATGTATAATTATGTAGGCTTGTCAGATATTAATTCAAATAAAGTAAGAGACTTTATCAGTAAAAACGACAGTGAATATCAAGGCTCTAAAAACTTTAGGGCAGGGTTGAATTTGGGCTTTCATTATTTATTGAGCAAACGCCACTCTAACCCCTGGCGCACACCAAATTTTCCATTTGAAAAAACAGATAAGCCTAAAAATTTACAAACGAATTAGTATTAAGAGCGAATAGCTTCAACCGGGCTCATTCTTGAAGCTGCCAATGCCGGAACAAAACCTGCCACCATTCCTACACCTACCGATAATCCTAAACCCAAAATAATATTTTTAGTGGTGAGTATAAAAGCAAATTCCATGTCTTTAAAATGCAGCACCAGATATTCGAGCAGATAAGATTCTATCCATACAAAAAACAGCCCGAGCAGGCCGCCAATTAAGCATAATACCATTGCTTCTATTAAAAACTCAATAAGAATAAATACCCGTTTAGCCCCCAAAGCTTTTTTTACACCTATAATACTGGTGCGCTCTTTTACACTTACAAACATAATGTTGGCAATACCAAACGCTCCAACAAGAATAGAAAAAATACCAATAGCGCCACCTGCAAAATTAATAACCCCGAATACTATATTTAATACCCCTGTGATAATGCTCAATTGATTGATGGCAAAATTATCGGCTTCTTTAGGTTTTAATTTTCTTACACCACGCATTACCTGCTTCACTTCTTCTGTCATGCTTTCAAAAGCGACAGTTTCTTTAGCTTTTACAGCGATAAAAGGCTCAGTCCACCAATTGTTCAACTTTAAAAAACGGTTTACATAAGCATAAGGCATGAAAATATTTTTGTCAGAACTCCAACCTAAAACATCATCGCCTTCGCGCTTCAATACACCAATAATTCTTACTTCTCTTCCTAATACTTTTAAAGTTTTACCTACTATTTGATTTGAATTTGGAAATAATTCCTTCGCCAGTTCATAGCCCAGAAAACAAACATTCACGCCATTATTAGACTCCATTAATGAAAAGTATCGCCCGTCTTCAAATTCCATTTCACGAAGCATATAATAATCGTGGGTAATGCACGAAACTGTAACCCCTTCTACTGAACTGGCTTCGTGCTTCACAGTTTTGCCACCCAAATACAACATCATTGAAACGGCATCGGCAGTGGTTAATTTATCCTGAAGGGTTCTGTATTCATTATAAGTGGCGGTAGGCCTGCGGAAATATTTCCACCAGTTTTGAGAGGGGTCTTCATTCCAGG
>CAYSGX010000172.1:0-6654 GCA_964430605.1 uncultured Chitinophagaceae bacterium | reverse complement strand
GCCTGTGTTTGCATTTAGTATTACACTATCATTAGGGCAAATAGTAGTAGCCCCGCTGCTGCTTATCGTTGCCACAGGCGCAGGCGAACAAGGGTCAATAATTACTATCAGGCTAAAAACGGGCCCCCATGTGCCGTCAATGCCTTTCGCACGAACAGAAAGGACGTGCAGCCGTTGTGTTAATCCGCCTGTAGCTGCCGAAGCCAATGCGCCTTCAATCGCATTATTGAAATTTCCGTCAGTTGCTGCTAAAGGAGTTCCAAGACCTGCACCCGGGTCGGTATCGAAAAAATATTCAGCCGAAACTACATTAAAACTGGCGGTGTATTGTGTATCCACATTAAATACGGTTGTAAAAACGGGTCCCCATGTGCCGTCAACACCTCTGAAACGAGCGCTTAGCGTATGCAGCCCTGTACTTGGAGCATTAATGCCGTTGCGAACAGCAGTTTCAATAACACTGTTATAGTTTCCGTCAGCGGCTAACAAAGGCGTTCCGCTTCCTGTTCCGGGGTCGGTGTCAAAAAAATATTCGGCTGTTACCAGATTAAAGCTGGCTGTGTATTGTCCATCCACATTAAACACCGCTTTAAAATCAGGTCCCCATGTGCCGTCTAATCCTTTAAGCCGAACGCCTAACGTATGCAATCCTGCACCCGGTGCACTGATTCCGTTGCGGATAGCCCCTTCAATAACGCTGTTGAAATTTCCGTCTAAAGCTATTAAGGCTTGGTTGTTGCCTGCTCCGTTATCGGTATCAATATAATATTCGCCTTGTGTAATATGCGCATCGGAAGAAAAAGCAGCATCTACATGAAGCACACTGCTAAATACTCTGCCCCAAGTACCGTTGTTGCCTTTAAAGCGAACATTCAGCACATTTAGCCCAATAACAGGCGCGCTTACATTGCTGCGTAACGCTGCTTCAATAGCGCTATTATAATTTCCGTCCTGCGCACTTATTGGTGTGCCATTTCCGGCTCCGGGGTCGGTTGTACCCCAGTAGTATTCAGCATCTATAATTACGGGTGCATAAAATTGTGCCTGAACATTAATGGCAGACAAAAAACACACGCATAAGACTATGTATAAAAAATATTTTTTCATTGTGTAGTTGTTATAGCACCAAGTGTGATTAACATACCTGAATGCTTTGGCTAAAAAACTTGCTTCACTAATTGAATAGAACACTGTATAGCATAAAACTACCTGTCGTGCCCTTCTGCTTTAATATCCAATGTTCCGCCCTGTAACACTCTTCTGGGAGCTTGCAACCAATGCACTTTAGCCGATCCGGTTGTTCCTGAAGTGCGGAAGTTAGTGGTAATATTATAAGATCCGCCACATGCGCCTATGTCATTGCGGGTCAAATCCAAATCAGTAAAAATCGGGTCGGGATGACCGTTGTTTTGCTGCGCTGTTGATGTTACGCAACCATCTGTACTAACCGCATAGGCTGTTATAATAGAAGTGAAATTAGAAGCATCTACCGTAGCGCTACCTGAATTAAGAACAGAAGAGCCTACCAAAATATTATAGCTTATCTGGGGTGTTCCGTTAATACTAAATGCCCTGCGTGAAGTTGGAGAAGAAACAGGGAACATTATGAGATTATTGAAAATATTTACGCGGTTGTTTAGCGATGATGAAGCATTAATACCTGCAAAGTTATAGCTGGTAGAATAGCTGCTTGATACAGCATAACGAAGCGTGTTGTTTATAATATTATTGAACTCGTTGGAATTAGAGCCGCTTTTATATCCGCTAATAAGGATTAAAGAGAAAATTGCTGTAGTTCCTGCAGTTGTGGAGCTAGAGTAGATATAATTATTCGATATGTAGAAAAACTGGCTGTTGTTAGCCCAGTTAATACCTCTCATTGTACTTGAAGACAAATCATAACTTAGCGTTATGCGGTTGCCAACAATATAATTAGTATCTAAACTGGCTGCATCAGAAATAACCGATATACCATAAGTAACAACTGAAAGTATGTTGCCCAGCACTTTGCCTTTGGCAAAAGTAATAGCATAATCGGAGGTTGTGGTAGTTGAGATATTGGTATTGGCAATGGTTGCATTTATTTTGGTTCCTAAAGAAATAATGCCGTCATTGAGCACAGCATTTACAATGCTAACGGCTATATTATTGGTTGAATTTCCTGCGCTGATATTTCCGGAAGTAACTCTTAACCCATCAATTACCACATGGCTACCGGCAGGAAGGCTGGTGCTGATGGTAATGTTACCCTGCAAAAGAAAAAGAGCCCCATTAGATGCAGTAAGCAGTTGCAAATCTTTGTTTATAGCCAGGTTTTCTATATAAGGGGCGTTGCCTGCCTTAGGCGATACTAAAATTCTGTCGCCTGCGCTGGCAGCCGCAATGGCATCGGTGATGTTCGGATACGTTCCGCCACCGCCAAATTCCTGTACAAATAAATCGGCTGCCATTACAATTGAAGCAGCAAGACAAAATAACGCTGTGAAAATTCTTTTCATGTTCTTTAGGTTTTTATATTTTAAGAAATAATGGTGATTAATTTAAACAAAGTTACTTGGTATCAAATGCAACACCAACAAACTTTCACAAAGGTATTCTTAGATAAATAAAATTCAGTCTAACTTTTTGTGGAAAATAGGAACTCTGAAATATTTGCAGGGCAATAATGTAGAAAGTAAATAGCTTTGAACACAATTATAAATTTAGCAAGACATGCGCAAACAAGATTATCTGTTAGTACTTATTAAATCGCTTTCTCCCAGCGAAAAACGCTATTTTAAAGTGTTCTGTAAAACACAATCAGAAGGAAAAAAATATCTGAACTTGTTTAATCTGCTGGAAAAGCAGGAGACATATAACGCCAAACTGATAGCGGAAAATCTTAAAATAACAACGGCTGCTTTAGCTAACGATAAGGAATATTTACAGGAAGTATTGCTGCGGAATCTGAGAATGTTTCACGAAAACGCATCGATAGAAAATAAGCTGCAATATGATTTTATGAACGCCAATATGCTATACAAGAAAGGCTTAGTTCAATATGCGGAAAGTGAAGCAAAAAAACTACTGGAGAAAGCATTGAAAAACGAGTATTATTTTATTGCGCTCAACACCACACGCTTGCTTACATTCATCTATAAAGATTTCAGAATGTTTGACAAAGTGAACGCAATAAACCGGCAGGAAATGGAATTGCTGGAAGCCGTTACGGAATATGCTGCAATGATTCATTTGCGCGACAGGCTTATGGAACCTGTTTTTACCCGAAAGGGATTTGCCGATGTAGCAGATATAGAAGACCACGAATTATTTAAACGGAACGAAAAAATTATTAAAAGCAACCGCGCCCGTTTATGTCAAAACGAACTTAAAACTTTTTATTATCGCTATGTAAAACCCGATACACAAAAGGTGTTGCAATATTCCGTCAATCAGTTCAAATTATTTCAGAAAGAAGCATTTTTTAAAACGACTATTCCTTCCGCATACTTCAATATACAGGCAAAACTGTGTATGCTGAATTATGAAATCGGGAAATATAAAGAAGCCATGTTTTATGTAAACTCATTGCTAATCGCCACTGAAAAAAACGAATTAGGTATTGCCGACAAAGTGATTGAACATTATAACAATTATGCCAAATCAATAAAAATGACACTGCTGACACTTACGCATCAGTTTGATGAAGCCGTAGCTTTCGGTAAGCAGATATACAAAATGAAAGATGAAGTTTCGACAGACGAAAAAATTACTCTGTTGTTCGATTATGCTTTGTCGCTTTTTCACACAGGAAATTACGACCATTGCCACGAGCAATTACAGTTGCTGATAAACATGAATACAAAAGAACGGATAGATATACAATTAAACGCCCGCCTGCTTTTCGTTATGCTGCAACTGCAATTTAAAAATTACAGCCTGATAGCTTATCAGGTGAAAAATTTGCGGGCATGGAAAAAAAGAACAAAGGCTGACGCTAAGGGTGTCAATGAACTTTTAAGCTGGTTTGATAAATTGGGAAAATCTGATTCCAAACACAACTTACGCGAAACATTTTTGGCATTTAAAAAAGAATTGCAACACGATATTTTTTCTGAATTGGAAAAAGGACTTGCCCTGAAAAAATGGGTGGCAGATAATGAACCGAAAACACGAAAATAACAGGAAAAATTACACTAATACTTCAATTCTATTTCTGCCTAAAGCAATTTTATTTCTCTTTTTCATAGAGATATTTTTTACACTGCGCTAAATTATACATTTAGAAACTTAGCCCGGCTTAATAAATATTACAACCCAATAAAAATAATACCTTTGCATTTCTGAAAAACAAACCTTTTTCAGCCTGAAAAAATTACTGCGCATAAATAATAATGCTGAAAAAAATAAAATACTGGTTGCATCATAAAGCATTGAGCAATAAAATTAATTTGCTTAATGTTAGCCATAAAGCCGTGCCTTTTCGCGAGGTGAAATTGGCAGGTATTTTATTTGATGCTGATGAACCGAATAATGAGCAGGTAATTAAAAAACTGATGCAGCAACTGCAACAACAAAATATTAAAGTAGAGGTGCTGGGCTATATCCCTAAATTACCCAAAAACAGAGGCAAGGTAATATTTGATTATTTTACTGAAAAAGAAGTAAGCATGGCTCTCGTTCCTCAGCAAAGTGTATTAAACAGCTATGCTGAAAAACCTTTTGATGTGTTGCTGAATTTATATACTACTGAAATTTTACCTTTGGAATATATTTCGGCTGTATCGAAAGCTACTTTCAGAATAGGGAAATATATTGCCGGGAAAGACTACTATTGCGATATGATGATTTCGCTGAAAGAAACTGATACTTTAGAAAATTTGATTGAACAAACATTACATTATTTAAACCAAATAAATCTTCAACCGGAACATGCTTAAAGAATTAAAAGGCACGGGCATTGCATTGGTAACGCCCTTTACCAAAGATGGGAAAATTGATTTCGCTTCGTTAGAAAAATTAATTAATCATACTATAAAAGGTAAGGTAGAATATCTTGTATCGCTGGGTACTACAGGCGAAACAGCTACCATGAGTAAGGAAGAGCAAAAAGAAACGCTGCACTTTACAATTGATGTTGTGAAAAAACGTGTGCCGGTGGTGGCAGGCTTTGGCGGCAATAATACTGCTGCTTTAGTAGAAAGTATCAGGAGTGCCGATTTGAAAAATGTAACGGCTGTTCTTTCGGCAAGCCCTTATTATAACAAGCCCACACAAGAAGGTATTTATCAGCATTATAAAGCAGTGGCTGAAGCCACTAAAAAACCTGTTATATTATATAATGTACCGGGCAGAACAGCTTCTAATATTGCGGCTGAAACTACTTTGCGTTTGGCAAAAGATTTTAAGAATATAGTGGCTATTAAAGAAGCTTCGGGCGACTTTATGCAGTGTATGCATTTAGCAAAATACCGCCCTAAAGATTTTATGCTTATTTCGGGCGATGATGCTTTTACGTTGCCATTAATTTCGGTGGGTTTTGATGGTGTTATTTCTGTGGTGGGCAATGCGTTGCCAAAGCAATTTTCTGATATGGTGCGTGCAGGTTTGGCAGGCGATTATGCTAAAGCACAAAAACTGCATAACAGTTTGCTCGATATTATCAAAAATCTTTTTGTAGAAGGCAACCCTGCGGGGGTAAAAGCAGTATTGAAAAATTTAGGAGTTACAACAACCGATAGTGTAAGACTACCATTGGTAAGCGCTTCTGATAATTTGTATAAAACTTTGAAATCTCAGGTTGCGGAATTGAAATAACATAAGGTTAGAAATATATTCAGCGCAGGTAATCGCTCACGGTTTTTGAAATATCTTTTTTAATGTTGTCCCATGTTTGCCCTTTCAGGCTTATAGGTGTTTCGCTTTCATCGGCATCGTTGAAATAAGTGAGGGCATTGGAAATGCTGATTGCCAGCATTTGATTCGGATATTTTTGCTTGTGCCAGTCGGTAATTTCAGCAAGCGAATAATGCTTAAACAGTTCGTGCAAATCCCAAAAATCTTTTTTTCTTCCCCTGCCGAGAATCGCCTGAATTTTCATGGCGCAAATATCGGCATCGCTATACATTCTTATACCGTCAATTGTTTCTATGGGCTTCAACAACGGATGCGGGAAACGAACAATATCAACCTTTACATTTTCTATAAAACAAAAAATGCCGAATTTTTCATGCGTTTTTTTGTAATCGAATTTTTTTCCAAACTCATTTTTGAGTGCGTCCTCAATAAGCGTGTTTTCAAACTTTTCGTGAAAGAACAAATCCAAATCAATGGACGTTCTGTGTCCGTATCGCAGCGACAGTGAAGTGCCGCCCACCAAAGCAAACTGCGAAAGAACAGGAATTTGCATCAGTTTTTTCAGTATGGAAAAAGTTCCGGGTTCAACTGTCTCAAGATGTAACATCTGAATTTTTCGAGAGGTTTATCAAAAATTGCGCTTGCAAAATAAGTGGTATGCAGCGGCAGAAATTTCGCATTCAGCAATGCCTGTTCCACTTTTTCATCGCCATAATACCTGCGGCAGTTGCGGATGTCCTGCACATCGCCACGCTCAAACACGCGCTCAATGATGAAGTTGGCGCGAAGCTCATAATCCATTTTGGTATAATCCACGTC
>CAYSGX010000171.1:0-6655 GCA_964430605.1 uncultured Chitinophagaceae bacterium | reverse complement strand
GATTGATAGCGCAGGAAGTGGAAAAAATACTGCCGCAATTAGTATCAACCGACAGCGAAGGATTCAAATCGGTTGAATATTCCAAGCTGGTGGCGTTATTAATTGAAGCAATGAAGGAACAGCAACATGAAATGAATGTGCTGAAAAAAGATAATGCCGAATTAAAAGTATATGCAGAAAAAACAAACAAATTGGAAATAGAGCTTTCAGAAATAAAATCGTTTCTGTTTCAGCAAAGTAAAAAATAATTAAGAAAAATGTGAAAATTGAAAAATCAGAAGCATTGAGAAGTTACTTTATAGATGTCATCCTGAGCTTGTCGAAGGATATGTTATCAGAAAAACTAAAAGTCTCACCCATTGAAGAGTATAACAACATTTCAATCAATGCGCAGGGGGAACGGGAGCGAGATAGTAGGAACAAAGAATTAAGAAAATGAAGCATAAACTTTTCTCTGCGGAATCAGCGAAATCTGCGGGAAACCAAAAAACTTTAAACAAATGAAAAAATTCAACTTATTATCACATTTATTCTGCCTGTTGCTCACAACAGCAATATTCGCCCAAACCAACACATGGACAGGCACGGTGGACAGAGACTGGCATAAAGCCTGCAACTGGAGCTTAAACCAGATTCCCACCTGCTCACACGATGTGTTGATACCCAACACCACCAACAAACCTTTTATTACAGGTACTGCCCACAGCAAAACTATCAACGTGGCAAGTGCTTCGGGTGCATTTTTGGAGGTGGAAAGTTCAGGCAGTGGAATAGTGTATGTAAGCTCCACTAACGGAGGCGCATGTGGAGGTATAGCTACCAATAATGGCGGCTGTTGCACCACTTCAGAATGGCAAAAAACATCCTGCCCATCTACCAATGCCAATGAAACAGCCAATGATTTAGCTATTGATGACAACTATATGTATGTGGTGGGTTCAGATGGCGCACTCGGGCTTGGAAGACAACAATGGCGGATTGAAAAAAGAAATCTTTCTGATGGAAATTTAGTAACTGCTTT
This sequence comes from uncultured Chitinophagaceae bacterium, assembly GCA_964430605.1. GTDB lineage: Bacteria > Bacteroidota > Bacteroidia > Chitinophagales > CAIOSU01 > CAYSGX01. The sequence continues at coordinate 5,634 of CAYSGX010000171.1, read as the reverse complement.
TGACGGAGACGGGATTCTTCAGTTTGACCCACAATCTGGCAATCCGGACGTTCCGTTAGCAATCAACTTAGACGCTTCCGGTATTTTTATATGCGGATACTACATCGCGCACCCGTGCTGCTTTACCACGGGCTGGCGGATAGAAAAAAGAAACGCCACTACGGGCGCGTTGATGACTGCATTTAATGGATCTGGAGCAATCACTTATAACATAGGCGATCAATACAGCAACGAAACCGCCTATGACCTTGTATCTGACGGAACCCGCCTCTACGTAGTAGGTCAGGAACCCGGTAATGGTAATCGCTGGCGCATGATATGCTATAACGCCACTACAGGCGCACAGGTGTGGAGTCAGCTCAGCGACCCTTCTTCAGGCAGTGATATAGCACGAGCCGTAGCCGTAGATGCTTCGGGAGTTTATATTGGCGGCAGCGACAATACGCCCGGCAATGAGCAATGGCGCATCGAAAAACGAAACCTCACTACCGGGGCATTGATTGCCGCTTTTGGTGGCAGCGGAGCGGTTGTCTCCAATCCCACAAGTTCCATAGACCAGTTGAACGATATAGCGGTAGATGCCACAGGGATTTATGCGGTAGGATATGATAATGTACCCGGCAACGCAGAGTGGCGCATAGAGAAACGCGACCTCACTACCGGAGCATTGATTACCACTTTTGGCACGAATGGAGTGGTAACTATTAACCCAACAACAGGCTTTGAAGTTGCCCATGGTGTGTCTGTGTATAACGGAAGATTACATGTTGTCGGAACTGGCAGCAATGGTTGGCGAACATCAGTTTTAGATGCCGCTACAGGAGCAGAGCTATGTGCAACCGACCCTGGAACTTCTACCGCGTACAAAGTGAAAGCAAACGCATCGGGCAGTTTTGCCGTAGGGGGAGACCCGGGATGCACCGCGCAATGGAAAATGATGAAGTTGTGTAATTGTCCGTAACGACTTACTAAGTTTAATAGCATAGCCGTTCAGAAAGAATTGGAAAATTGAGAAAATTAAAACCTAAAAAACAAGAAAATGAAGCATGAGCTTGTATAGGTGTCATTCTGAGCTTGTCGAAGAATATGTTTATCAGGGAATTGGAAAACAAAAAACCTCACCCCATTGAAGTGTGCAACAAAACTTCAATCAACGCGCGCCCCTTCCCGAACTTGATTCGGGAGGGACGGGGGTGAGGCAGCAGGAACAAAAAATTAAGAAAATTTAAACACGAACCTTTCTGCGGAATCAGCGAAATTTGCGGGAAACAAAAACAGAAACCCAAAAAAGTCGGATATTGCAAACCATATTATTGAACATCGAACAATAACAATGAAAAAAATCAAAATCACAACAGCGTTTTTTTGCCTTTTTGCCGCAACGGTATTCTCACAAGACAATGTGGGTATTGGCACTTTAACGCCTCATTCATCGGCAATACTGGAATTGTCGGCAGGCAACAAAGGTTTTTTAGTATCCCGTGTAAATCTGCAATCTGTAAATGATGTTGCAACAGTTGTAAATCCCGCTACCGGGCTTTTGGTGTATAATACCAATGCCGCTATCAGCGGAGGAAACGGGGACGGCTTTTACTATTGGAATGGCGCGCAATGGGTACAGGCAATCGGCCCACAGGGGCCACAAGGTATTCCCGGCAACAATGGCGCACCGGGTGCAGATGGTGTAGGCATTGTTTCTACCGTAAACAATGGCAACGGCACTTATACTTTTAACTATTCTGACGGCAGTTCGTTTACTACTGCCAATTTAACAGGCCCGCAAGGAATACAAGGCCCGGCAGGAGTAGCGGGAGCGCAGGGGCCACAAGGCATTCCCGGTAACGATGGCGCACCCGGACCCACAGGCCCACAGGGGCCTCCGGGAAGCACAAGCCCCGATTACGACAGCGGCTGGTTTAGTGTTGCCGCGAATACCACCTATCCTTTAACTCATAACCTGGGGGTCGAACCCAATAGAATAGAAGTAAGGTTTAAAGATGCGCAAGGAAGAATTACAGGTTGGGGTAATGTAGGGTTTTACAATTCTTCCAATAGTCTTTGGGGAGGTATTAAGTGGGATGACTCTTACCTGACCAACACTCAAATTGTTATACGATTACATAGCCTCACGCTTGGAAATGGAAGCATTAATCTGTACAACCAAATGAGAGTGATGATTTGGCAATAAAAAATAAATAGCACATAAAATATAAATCAGAAAAACAAATTAACAATGAAAAAAATCAAATTAGCGGCAGTGTTGCTGTCTTTTTGCACAGTTAACGCATTTTCACAAGACAATGTAGGCATCGGAACTTTGACCCCTCACCCTTCTGCTTTGCTGGAATTGTCGGCAAATGACAAGGGGTTTTTAGTGCCTCGTATTAATTTACAGTCTGTTGCCGATGTAACTACTATTGCAGCCCCCGAAACAAGTTTATTGGTATATAATACCAACGCGGCCATTAGTGGCGGTAATGGCGTTGGCTTTTACTATTGGGATGGCGCGCAATGGGTACAGGCTATTGGCCCGCAAGGGCCACAGGGTCCCGCAGGAAATAATGGCGCACCGGGCAATCCCGGTGCAAACGGTACAGATGGAGTAGGTATCGTTTCTACAATTGATAATAACAACGGAACCTTTACCATCAACTACTCTGACGGCTCATCGTTTACCACAATAGATTTAACAGGCCCGCAAGGGCCAACAGGTAATGCCGGTGCACCGGGACAGCAAGGCATACAAGGGCCTCCCGGTAATGATGGCGCAACAGGTCCGCAAGGCCCACAAGGTGCGACAGGAGCTACCGGTCCCCAAGGTCCCGCTGGGCCAGCCGGGCCAACAGGAGCTACTGGTTCAGCAGGCGCTACCGGAGCGACAGGCCCGCAAGGCCCGGCAGGACCCGTTGGATGCACTAACAACAACTTTGTAATTAAAAGCAATGGTACTACTGCCGTATGCAGCCAGATTTTCGATAACGGAACCAATGTAGGTATCAACAATACTTCGCCTACTTATAGGCTGCACGTAAATGGCACTATCAAATCCGATGGTATTACTGAATCATCTGATTTCCGCCTGAAGAAAAATATTCAGCCATTAACCAATGCAATGAACACCGTGCTGCAACTGAATGGCGTAAGCTACAACTGGAAAACACAGCAGGAACTGAACAAAGAACAAATCGCTTATCAGGTAAACGCCAATACTAAAAGCGAAATCGGTTTTATTGCACAGGAAGTAGAAAAAATGCTGCCCCAGTTAGTGAATACCGATAATGAAGGGTTCAAGTCGGTAGAATATTCTAAAATGGTAGCATTACTGGTAGAAGCCTGTAAAGAACTCTTTAACACAGTTGAAAAACAACAGGCGGAATTAAATACGATTAAATCTGCTTTGCAGGCAAATTTAAAAAATGAAAGCAGTTCGTTCGCTATTTCAAAATAAATGAAAAATGAAACCATCTTTAATATTCATTTCAATTATTTTCTTAACTATAAATTTGTTTTCCCAAACCACCAATACATGGACGGGAGCAGTGGATACAAGCTGGCACAAAGCATGTAACTGGAGTTTGAACCGCATACCTAATTGTACCGATTCGGTAGTAATTCCTAATACCACCAATAAACCGTATATCAGGGGTATTGCACACAGCAAAGCAGTTAATGTGCAAAGTGCGTCAGGCGGGCATTTATATATTCAAAGTTCAAGCGGTGGCATATTACATGTAAGTTCGTTAAACAATGGCGGTTGTTTAGGTACTGCAACAGATAATTCGGGTGCGGGCTGTTGCACAACATCAGAATGGGTGAAAGTATCAAATCCTTCGGCAGGAAGCGGAAATAATGACGATAATGAAAATGCAAATGATTTAGTCATTGATGCCAATTATATGTGGGTAGTAGGTAAGGACGGTTGGTTTGGAACCGGACGCCAACAATGGCGCATTGAGAAAAGAAATTTGTCTGATGGAAATCTGGTGGCAGGATTCGGCACAGGGGGCGTTGTTCAGAGCGACCCTCAGGCCAATCAACCCGACATACCATTGACAGTTGACATGGATGCCTCCGGCATATATGTGGGCGGATACTATATCGCGAATCCATGTTGCCTTACTACAGGATGGCGTATAGAAAAAAGAAACGCTACAACAGGCGCGTTAATTAATACTTTCGCTACGGGCGGTGTTTATTCCTTCAATCTGCCTGACCAATATAGCAGCGAGTACCTGAACGACCTTGTTACAAACGGTACACACGTATATGCCGTAGGAAGTTTTCCATCTAATGGAAGCGAATGGCACATGAAATGCCTTAATGCCACTACAGGTGCTCAGGTGTGGCAGCAAACTTCCAATCCCTCATCAGGAAGCGATATAGCAAGGGCGGTAGCGGTAGATGCTTCAGGAGTTTATATTGCAGGCAGCGATAACACGCCCGGAAATGAGCAATGGCGTATAGAGAAACGCAACCTGACTACAGGAGCATTGATTACCACTTTCGGCACGAACGGAGCGGTTACCGTTAATCCAACCTCCACCATAGACCGCTTGAATGATATAGCCGTAGATGCCACAGGAGTTTATATAGCTGGTTGGGAAAATCAAAGCAGTGATTATATATTAAGAATTGAAAAGCGCAACCTGACCACAGGAGCATTAATTACCAGTTTCGGCACAAATGGGGTAATACACATCAACCCGTCAAACGGTTACGATACTGCCGAAGGTATAGCTGTATATAACGGGCGGTTGCATATTGTAGGCGTAAGCAACAGCCCAACGCAAGGATGGAGAACATTTGTGTTGGATGCTAATACCGGAACAACGATATGTTCAACCAGTCCGGGAAATTCTGCCGGATACAAAATTCAGGCAAATGCGTCCGGCAGTTTTGCCGTGGGTTCAGATACCGGAGGTAATCTGCAATGGAAAATGATGAAACTATGTAGTTGCCCGTAAAAAATTAACTTTTCCAAAGTTTCAAACTTTGGAAAAGTTTTAAAAAAATAAATAATGAAACTGAACGGATATAAAATTTTGATGCTCCTTTTGTTGGCAACATCTGCCTTTGCCCAAACCAATACATGGACAGGCGCAGTGGACAACGACTGGCACAAATCATGCAACTGGAGTTTGAATTTAATTCCCGCCTGTACTCATGATGTAGTAATTCCCGGCACTTCTAACATTCCGCGCATAACAGGTATTGCTCACAGCAAAACTTTAGATATTCAGATTGCCTCAGGCGGGCATCTGGAAATAATCAGTTCAGGTGGAGGTATATTACATGTAAGTTCATTAAATAATGGCGTGTGTTTAGGAACGCCAACCGATAATTCCGCTTCGGGCTGTTGCACTCCGTGGGGGCAAACACAATCTTTGGTAAGCAACCATTCAGGCTATGGCATTACAGCAGATGCCAATGCGGTATTTGCGGTGGGATTTCATACACCTAACTCAGACCCAAGCTCAGGAATAGGCAACGAATGGTATATGCAAAGACGCAACCTGAACGGCACATTTACCCATTCCGCTTCTTATGGTTCTGCTAATACCAGTTTCGGAACCAATCAGGATATAGCATACAGGGTACTTTCTGACGGCACTAATATTTATGTAGCCGGAAGAA
>CAYSGX010000170.1:3056-6661 GCA_964430605.1 uncultured Chitinophagaceae bacterium | reverse complement strand
AGCAGGAGCAAGGCTCTATGCAGTTGCAAGGCGAAGTGCAGGAATTGGCTATTGAAGAATGGCTCACGGCTCAGTTTCCGCTTGATACTATTGAAGAAATTAAAAAAGGCGCTCGCGGGGGCGATTGTATTCAGGTGGTGAATACCAGGACACGTCAAAACTGTGGCAAAATTTATTACGAAAGCAAGCGCACCAAAGATTTTCATGCCGGGTGGATTGAGAAATTCAAGACCGATATGCGTGAAAAAGGTGCCGATGTGGGCGTGTTGGTTACCGAAGCCATGCCGGGCGATATGCAACGCATGGGCATTAAAGACGGAGTATGGATTTGTAATTTCAACGAGTTTAAAGGACTTTGTGCCGTGCTTCGCGAATCTATAATTCAACTCAGCAATGCCATTGGCGCACAAGAAAATAAGGGCGATAAAATGCACCTGTTGTATGATTACCTTACCGGCAATACTTTCCGTATGCAGGTAGAAGCCATTGTTGAAGGTTTTACTGCTATGAAAATTGCGCTCGACAGCGAGAAACGTGCCATGCAGCGTATTTGGAAAGAGCGCGAAAAACAAATTGAAAAAGTTATTACCAACACCATTGATATGTATGGTTCCATTAAAGGTATTGCAGGCAACGCCATTCAATCGGTAAAGGCATTAGAACTGACTAATGAAACAGCATCGGCAATTGAGGAAGATGATTTGTAGTGTTAGTTTTGAGTGGTAAGCTGTAAGTATTCAGTTTTAATAGGAATTTGTTCATCTGCACGCTTTCGGCCAAACCAAATTCTTTGATAAGAATAGCCCTATAATTAATGTTATGTTTAGTAGAAAGTTTCAATCAATATCTACTAATAAAAAAGCCATCCCCTTTAGGAATGGCTTTTTAAATTTTAGCAGCTACTTGCTCACTTGTTTAAAGCGTCAAATTTAGCTTTCATTTGTTTTGACTTCTCGTAGTCGCCCAGTTTAGCATAAACTTCTTTCAGCACTAAAAATATTTCTTTGCTGTCGGGTTTAATTTCAGCAGCTTTTTCTAAGAACGGTAATGCTGCTTTTAATTCAACTTCGCGCGCTTTTTCATATTCTTTATATTTTGCATCGGTTAGCTTAGGATTATTCATCAGTTCAATATATGAGTTGGCCTTGTCTAAATAAATCTGCCCAAGATTATTGTATGCCTCAAAATAATCGGGATTTTTTGCCAGCGCTTTGCTGTAATATGCTTCGGCTTTCACGGCATCTTTTAATTCAGAATAAGCAACGCCAATGGCAAACAATAACGAGGCGTTGTTGGGGTCTAATTCAGAAGCCTTAATCATTTTATCTATATGCTCGCTGGCTTTACCTTCTTTCAGATAAATATTCAGTTGGGAAATGATGATATCTACATTTGTAGGATAACGTGCAGAAGCTTTGTCTAAAACTGAAATGGCATTGGCATTATCACCCGCATCTAAATAAATACCCGATAAAGTAGTGTAAATTACCGGGCTATCGTAGTTGTTACTAATCAGCTTTGCCAAAATTTCTTTGGCGCTATTAATATCTTCCATTTTTAAAGCCGATAATGCAGCGTTATAAAGGGCATTGTTTTCGTCTATATTATTCTGAACGCCTTTACCTGCCAAAAACTCTTTAATAACAGCTACTTCTTTAAAATGAGTTAAAGCCGCTTTGTAGTCTTTAGCCTGATATAAATCCACGCCTTTGTTGCTCAATTGTACCGAAGCGGTAATTAAATACTGAATAGACTCTTTATCTTGCTTAAACTTGGTGTCGCCTACATTAAAAGCCTTTTGGTATGATGCTGAAGCGGTGAGCAATGAGTTTGGATAATCATTGGTTACTTCTTTGTTTTCAAAAATCAACTGATAAATATAGCCTCTATAGTACCATGTTTTACCTTGTGCTCCGCTCCGCTCATCGGCTACCGCTACATCAATAGCTTGCTGGGCTTTCTTTAAAGACTCGGTATCAGTATTTTGCGATGCCTGATAAGCCGTTAAGTTGTTAAATGCTGTAAGATATTGCGCTTTTACGCTCAAACTTAAAATACCTGCAACAGCAAAAGAAAGAATAATTTTTTTCATAGTATTGGTTTTGATTAATGCGAATAATGATTTTTACGAGGTAACAAAAATAAGCATTGACCCTGTATGTTACCTAAAATTGTGCCACTACTAAAGAAAAATGTTTTTAATTTAGATGTATGAGACACAAATATGATTGATAAAAATGATAATAATTAGAGACTTTAAAAAAAAATACAAAAGGGGAAAGTTTCTTTTGTCCGAAAATAAAATAAAATGGTATCCATTTTTCAAAGGGATATTACACAGGGATAATAAGATTAATGGATTATTTGGATACATTGGAAATGTGCAGACATTTTTCTTTTCAAATGACGGAAAATTGTTTCTAATGATAGAAGAATCAATACTTGAATTGACTGATGATATTGACGTGTTACTAACAAATGAAGGCAGTAGTAATGCAAAGTTCTATTTATTTAATAACGATAATAAAATCTTGAAAAACATAAGCTATAAGGTTAAAAAACCTTTTTTAATTGATTATGATTTCACTTTTACAGATATGGCAGATGAGGACTTTGGAATATTTATTTATGAAAGAATAAAAAATAAAGGAAACAGATTAGCTTTAATAAGTGCATGGTCATAAAACAGTACGGCATTATATTTGATAAAATATTATTTTTAATTATGTATTTCAAATAACTAAAAACGGAAGCCAATATGATTGACTTCCGTTTATTGTAAAATTATTGCTGAATAACTATTCTGCCGGTTCAGAAGCTGTTGTATCGGTTGCGCTGTTTTCAGCACTGCCATTTTCGGGATTTAACCCCTCACCTGCTTCACCTTCGGGCAATTCTTCTTCTTTCATTTTTGCCACTTTGGCTACCGCGGCAATGGCATCGTCTTCATCTATTTTAATTAAACGAACACCTTGTGTAGCCCTGCCTTGTGTACGCAAATCTGCCACAGGAACTCTGATAGTAATACCCGATTTGTTGATAATCATCAAATCTTCTTCTTCGGTTACATCAAGAATAGATACCAAAGAACCCGTTTTTTCGGTAACATTCAAGGTTCTTACCCCTTTTCCGCCACGATTGGTTACACGGTAAATCTCCTCTCCTGTTTCCGGGTCGTTCAGATAAGTACGTTTTCCGTAGCCTTTTTCAGAAACAACCAATACGGTGTGGTCTTTATCACTACCTTTTAGAGCAATCATTCCTACTACTTCGTCTCCATCTGCTACATACATGCCTCTTACGCCCGAAGCGGTTCGGCCCATGTCGCGCACTTTATCCTGTTGAAAACGTATGGCATTGCCCGATTTTAAGGCCAGCATAATGTGTTCACCTTCTTCGGTAAGCCTGGCTGTCAACAATTCATCGCCTTCCCTGATGGTAATAGCGTTAATACCATTGGCTCTCGGGCGAGAGTAATCTCTCAACTCTGTTTTTTTGATAATACCGTTTTTGGTGCACATCACAACAAACTGACTATCAAGAGCATTATCGTCTTTTAAGTTAAGTACTTTTATAAATGCTTTAACCTTATCATCGGCAGGTAT
>CAYSGX010000170.1:2231-3046 GCA_964430605.1 uncultured Chitinophagaceae bacterium | reverse complement strand
GTATATTCAATATATTCTGAATAGCTCTTCCTTTGCCGGTTTTGCTTCCTTCCGGTATTTCATACACTTTTAACCAAAAGCAACGCCCTAATTGTGTAAAAAACAATAAGGTGTTGTGAGCCGTTGCCGAAAACATGTGTTCAATAAAGTCTTCATCGCGGGTTGCACCGCCTTTAGAACCTCTTCCGCCCCTGTTTTGTACTCTGAATTCATCGGCTGAAGTACGTTTAATATAGCCCAGGTGAGAAACGGTAATTACCATTTCATCATTCGGAATTAAATCTTCAATATTTAACTCGTTGCCGGCAAATACAATATTGGTTCTTCTTTCATCGCCAAATTTCCGCTTGATTTCCAGCAACTCATCTTTGATTATCTGCATTCTTAATTCAACCTTTTCCAGGATTTCCTGTAAGCGTGCAATAATCTTCATCAACTCGTCATATTCTTCTTTAATTTTATCTCGTTCAAGACCTGTAAGTCGTTGTAAACGAAGCTCTAATATTGCTTTAGCTTGTATTTCACTTAAAGCAAAATTGGTAATCAATCCTTCACGGGCAATATCGGGTGTTTGTGAATTTCTGATTAAGGCAATTACCTCATCCAGATGATCTAAGGCAATTAATAAACCTTGCAGAATATGAGCACGCTCTTCCGCCTTTCTTAATTCATATTTTGTTCTGCGGGTAACAACTTCGTGCCTGAATTCAACAAAATGCTGAATCAGTTCTTTTACACCTAATAATTTTGGCCTGCCACCTACTAAAGCAATGTTATTTACGCTATAAGAGGTTTGTAATGGAGTAAATTGATAC
>CAYSGX010000170.1:0-2221 GCA_964430605.1 uncultured Chitinophagaceae bacterium | reverse complement strand
AGAATAACATTAGACACGCCATCTCTTTTTACATCTACCACAATTCTTAGCCCATCCCTGTCAGATTCATCCCTGATGTCGCTTACACCTTCAATTTCTTTATTATTAACTAAATCGGCAGCTTTTTTAATCAGTTCAGCCTTATTAACCTGATAAGGGATTTCAGAAATAATAATCTGCTCTTTGCCGTTGGTTTCTACGATTTCGGCTTTAGCACGCACCACTACCCTGCCTCTTCCGGTTTCAAGGGCTTGTTTTACACCATCGTAGCCAAATATGGTTCCACCTGTGGGAAAATCAGGCCCTTTAATATATTGCGTTAATTCTTCAGTAGTAATTTCATTATTGTCGATATAGGCTATTGTGCCGTCTATTACTTCGGAAAGGTTGTGAGGCAGCATATTGGTGGCCATACCCACGGCAATACCCGAAGAACCGTTTACCAATAAAGTAGGAATTCTGGATGGAAGAACGGTGGGTTCTTTTACGGTATCGTCAAAGTTGTCAGAAAAATCAACGGTGTCTTTGTCGATATCGCTCAGCATTTCTTCAGCAGTTTTCTGGAAACGCGCTTCGGTATAACGCATTGCTGCCGGTGGGTCGTTATCCATAGAGCCGAAGTTACCTTGCCCTTCTACCAACGGGTAGCGCAAACTCCACGGCTGTGCCATACGCACCATTGCATCATATACAGAGGTGTCGCCATGTGGATGGTATTTACCTAAAACCTCGCCTACAATACGTGCAGATTTTTTATAAGGTTTATTACTGCTTAACCCTAAATCGTACATTCCGAATAACACCCTGCGGTGCACGGGCTTTAACCCGTCTCTAACATCAGGAATAGCACGAGACACAATAACCGACATCGAATAATCGATGTAGGCTGTCTTCATTTCTTCTTCAATATTAATAGGAATAATTGTTTCGCCTTCAGCCATAATTATACTTTCATTTTTTGTCGGGTAAAGATACCCAAATGGTTGCCTTTATAGTAGTTTATGGGCTTCTAAGTTATCCACAAAACTGGCACGGTTATTACTGTAGTGTCATCGTACCGAAGTTGCTTTGATGTATGTTTTGTTAGACTGTTAATATAAATAGTTTGAAAACTAAAATATACAGCAGCACACGAAGCGATACTTTTGAAGCGTTATTAAATTAAAATGCTAAACTGAAATAATATGAATATGCTATTCCTGCAAGCTGATGCCGAGGTGGTAGAAACTGCCCGAAAAACTCTTTCTGTAATTGAATTGCTTATAGCCGGTGGGTGGCTGATGATTCCTATGGGGATACTTTCGTTTATTAGTATTTACATTTTTTCTGAACGCTATTTTACGATACACAAGGCATCGCGCATAGACGAGCGTTTTATGCCAAGCATCAGGGATTATGTGGTGAACGGCAATATTCAGGCCGCATTGGCTTTATGTAAGCAAAACGATGCTCCTGTGGCAAGAATGATAGAAAAAGGAATTACAAGAATAGGGAAGCCGCTGAAAAGCATTGAAGTAGCCATAGAGAATGTGGGCAAATTAGAAGTATATAAGTTAGAGAAAGGGTTGCCTATTTTAGCTACCATATCGGGAATTGCCCCGATGATAGGCTTTTTCGGTACGGTTGTGGGAATGATACAGGCGTTTTTCGCCATGGCAAATGCCGGGAACAATATTGACGTAAGTTTGCTTTCAGGGGGCTTGTATGTGGCGTTGATTACCACCGCAGCGGGTTTAGCCGTGGGTATTCCGGCTTATTTCGGATATAATTTTTTAATGTCGCGCGTGGATAAGGTGGTAAACAAAATGGAGGTTATCGCTGTAGAGTTTATTGATTTGCTGCAAGAACCCGCATAGTAAACCTTGCAGGTTTGTTACGCAGTTAAGTAAGAAAAATCTAATGGCCGACAGCTTACGGGCTAAAGGCTTAAAAGCTAAAAACAAGAAAATGAATTTACGTTCTAAAAATAAAATTATCGCGGAATTTAACATGGCAAGCATGACCGATATTGTTTTCCTGCTGCTGATATTTTTTATACTTACTTCAACAATGGTAAGCCCTAATGCCCTGAAACTGCTGTTACCAAATTCGACCAGCCAAACCAGCGCCAAGACCAATATTGCTGTATCTATCGATAAAGATTTAAGATATTATTTCGGAACTGAACCCGTTAATTTAGAAGAGTTAAGAGGTAAAATTCAGGCTAAAGCCGCTTTAGAGA
>CAYSGX010000169.1:0-6745 GCA_964430605.1 uncultured Chitinophagaceae bacterium | reverse complement strand
CAGGCAATGCAACACCCAAGCCCATAAAATCTATGAACACCGTAATAAAAATGAGCAACAAAGGATTTTTTGTACGTTGGGGCAAATTCATTGTGCCGTTATTGTTTGTCAAAATAATAAATTTGTGTCAATTTAACCCTGTGAAGCATAATTTTTTTCTGTTACTTTTTTGTTGCTGTTCCATAGTATCGGGCTATTCTCAAGATAATCACCATGTTATATTCAGAATTCAGCTTGGAATAGCCACTAAAATGCCTGATGAAAATTCCGCATTCAGAAAACATTTTGATGATATTGAAGGACTGACACTCGAAGACGGAAAAATCAGGATTTATACGGGAAAATATGAAACCTACAATGAAGCGTTGGAACAATTAGATACCGCCAAAGCCAAAGGCTATAAATACGCTTCGGTTACAGCCTTTTATAAAGGCAGCAGAATCAGCATTGACAAGGCAATGGAAATTATTTATGGCGACTGAATTTGATATGAAAAATTAAAGGTTTCAAAATATTTTGATTTTTCCATTAAAAACATCATTTTTGCAGTCCGATTTGAAAAACTGATAAGAAATGGCACGTTTTTGTGATTTAACAGGCAAGGGTCCGTTAACCGGAAATAAGGTTTCGCACTCTAACCGTAAGAGTAAAAGAAAGTTCTATCCGAACTTGCAGAAAAAAAGTTTTTTCGTTCCTGAATTAAATGAATGGATTGACTTGAAAGTTTCTACATCTGCATTAAGAACTATTAATAAAAAAGGCCTTTATACCTACCTGAAAGAGTTAGAGAAAAAAGGCGAAATCATCATCGATTAAAATTGTTGAGCAATGGCTAAGAAGAGCAAAGAAAATCGCATTCAGGTTATTTTAGAATGCACCGAACATAAAGAAAGCGGTGTGGCGGGAACATCTCGTTATATCACTACCAAAAACAGGAAAAACACACCTGACAGATTGGAATTGAAAAAGTTCAATCCTATTTTGAAAAGAGTAACCGTTCACAAAGAAATTAAATAATTATGGCTAAAGTATCAAAAAACGCTAAAACCGACAGGGGTAAAAACGTTCAGGAAAAAAATATGGTGAAAGTAATCAAAGCGGTGAAATCATCTAAATCTGGCGCTTACACTTTCAAAGAGAAAGTAATGCACAAAGATTTGGTTACCCAGTTTATGAAAGACTAATCATTTGGTTGAATAATAAATAGAGCTTCTCTTTTTGCAAAGAGAGGCTTTTTTTTTATACTGAATTAAGTACTGCTATAAGCCGTGTTTACAATATAATTTGTATAATTTTATCAGCAAGCATAAATTAATATTTCAAAACTTACTTCAATGGCACTATTCGGCTGGTTTAACAAAGAAAAAAAAGAAGATTTAGACAAAGGCTTAGAGAAAACCAAAGAAGGCTTTTTTTCAAAAATTGCCAAAGCAGTTGCGGGACGTTCTTCGGTTGATGTGGAATTTTTAGATGAACTGGAAGATATTTTGGTTTCTTCCGATGTGGGTGTAGCCACCACCGTTAAGATTATTCAGAAATTAGAAGAAAGGGTAGCCCGCGATAAATATATAAGCACTGGCGATTTAAACCAGTTGCTTAAAGATGAAGTGGCACAACTGCTATCTGCCGACAAGCCACATGATAATAAAAACTTTTCAGAAATACTTACCAAAAAACCTTATGTATATATGGTGGTGGGCGTGAATGGCGTGGGTAAAACCACCACCATCGGCAAGTTAGCGCACGCTTTTAAAAGCGAAGGCAAAAAAGTAATGTTAGGCGCAGGCGATACTTTTCGTGCCGCGGCCGTTGACCAGTTAACAATATGGAGCGAAAGAAACGGAGTAGAAATTGTGAAACGCGAAATGGGGTCTGACCCCGCGGCAGTGGCGTTTGATGCCGTACAATCTGCCGTGGCTAAAGATGTTGATGTAGTAATTATTGATACAGCCGGAAGACTGCACAACAAAGTAAACTTAATGAACGAGCTTACTAAAATCAGAAACGTAATGAAGAAAGTGGTGCCCGATGCGCCCCATGAAGTGTTGCTGGTTTTAGATGGTTCTACCGGGCAAAACGCTATTGAACAGGCCAAAGAATTTACCAAAGCCACCGAAGTAAATTCGCTTTGCATCACTAAGTTAGACGGCACGGCAAAAGGCGGTGTGGTAATCGGAATTGTTGACCAGTTTAAAATTCCTGTGAAATATATCGGCTTGGGCGAAAAGAAAGAAGACCTGCAACTCTTCAACCGTCAGGAGTTTGTAGATTCTTTGTTTAAGGGGTAATGAAAGTCATTTCTGCATTTTACAACCTTTGAGAGCCTTTTTGTATTCTTCGCGTATCAGGAATTCTGACAGACCACCGTGCAGAAAGCATTGGTATATTTGGATTTTCCCAACATACAAAACCAGCGCATAGCAACCTCAAAAGAGCCAATTCCCAATTCTTTCCCAAATTCAATAATTACCTTTATGGTTATGAAAATTCTGATTGTTGAAGATGAAAAAGATTTGCGGGAAACGCTTGCTGCTTCGCTCACAAAAGAACATTTTGTGATTGAAACGGCAAGTGACTTTCATTCGGCAAGCGAGAAAATAGAAGTCTATGATTACGATTGCATTTTGTTGGACATTATGTTGCCAAACGGCAGTGGACTACAACTATTGGAACAACTCAAAAAACAAGGAAAATCAGGCAATGTAATCATTATTTCTGCCAAAGATTCGTTGGACGACAAACTGAAAGGACTTGAACTTGGTGCAGACGATTATCTCACAAAACCGTTTCATATTGCAGAACTCAACGCAAGAGTAAAAGCCGTTTTACGAAGGAATAAATTAGACGGAAAAAATACCATTGAAATTGCAAACATTGTTTTGGACTTGAAAGAACGGGCTTTTCTGGTAAACCAAGAAAATGTTCCGCTCAACAGAAAAGAATTTGACATTCTGAATTATTTCTTGCTCAACAAAAACCGGTTGGTTACAAAAACTGCCTTAGCCGAACACGTTTGGGGCGACAATATTGACCAAGCAGACAACTTTGATTTCATCTACTACCAAATAAAAAATCTTCGTAAAAAATTACAAACCGCTAATGCAGAAATTGAAATTGAAGCCGTTTACGGTATAGGATACAAGCTAATTGAAAAATGAAATTACTAAACAAATCACTCATCTATTTATCTGTTTCGCTGTTTTTTATCATCGGATTGTGGTCGGCTGTTTTCTATTTCAATATGCTTGATGAAATCAAAGAAAGTGTTGATGAGGGATTGGAAAATTACAAACGCCAAATCATTTACCAAGCACAAAAAGACATAACTGTTTTAACGAAAACTAATTTTGACGTGAGCTTTTTTGCTATTCGTGAAATAACACAACCGCAAGCATTATCGTTCAAAGACCACTACATTGATACGTTAATGTATATGCAGGACGCAGATGATGAAAGTCCCGAATTAGAGCCTGTTCGCTTGCTTACAACGGCTTTTGAAAACAACGGAAATTACTACGAATTACAGATTATCAATTCAATGGTGGAAGAAGACGATTTGGTTGAAGAATTATTATGGGAAGCACTTGCGTTATACCTTCTTTTGATTGCAAGCATCATCGTCATAAACAATGTTGTTCTACAACGTTTATGGAAACCTTTTTACTTGTTTTTAAATCAACTAAAAAATTACCGGATTGGAAACACTAAAAATTTTCCAGAAGCAAATACAAAAACAAAAGAATTTACCGACTTGCAAAATGCTGTAAACACCTTATTACGACACAATATTGAAACGTATGAGCAACAAAAACAGTTTATCGGAAATGCTTCACATGAACTACAAACGCCTTTAGCAATAGCCACCAACAAATTGGAATTGCTGATTGAAAAAGGAAATTTGCAAAACGAACAAGCCGAAACCATTGCCGAAATAATGAATATTGTTGAACGTTTGGTTCGGTTAAACAAATCGTTATTGCTTTTGACTAAAATTGAAAATAAACAGTTCTTAGACAATCAAACAGTTTCGTTCAACGAAGTTGTCCGTCAAAGTGTAAATGATTTGGAAGAAATAGCAGAGTTTAAGAATGTAAAAGTTTCTGTTTCCGAAACAACTGAATTATCCGTTCAAATGGATATTTCGCTTGCCAACATTGTAGTTTCAAACTTGCTTAGAAATGCTATTTTTCACAATACTTCCAACGGTGTTGTAACTGTTGATGTTTTAGAAAACACAATCCAAATAAGCAACACAGGTAAAAGTGAACCGCTAAACGCTGAAAAAATATTTACACGTTTTTACAAATCAGAAAACGACCAAAGTGGCACAGGTCTTGGTTTGGCAATCATAAAATCAATTTGTGATTTGTATAATTTTTCTGTTTCGTATCGTTTTGAGAACAACCTTCATTCTTTTGAATTGCGTTTCAAATAATTTTTCTGTTCCCAATTCTTTCCCGATTCACGTAGTTGCTTTGCAGCGTGAACGTGATAAAAACATATTTTTCGATTGTTGCAATTTTAGTTTTTGAAGTAACTGCTTTTGCACAAACAGCAGCAAAACCCGACAAAGTTTCACACGCAGAGCCTTTGTATTTTGATTTAGTGCGTGATTTAGGTGCAAGAAAAGGCGAAAAGGAAATCAACGTTGGTGCGGATTTTACCAATATTACTAATTACAACGAACATGCTTTTTTAGTGGAATACGAATTTGCACCAATCAACCGTTTGGGTTTTGAAGCGGAAGCCGATTTTTCTTTTTTCAAAAGAACAAATCCTGTTTCGGAAATTCCCAATCACAAATTAGAATGTTTGCGGTTTTCAACGCAGTATTCTTTTTTTGTTTCCACCAAACTCAAAACCACGTTGTCGGTTGGTTACACGCAGATAGTTGAATTTACTGACTTCAAAAATTACGGGAAAAGAAACTTTTTTACAAGCACGGTTTACAATCCGTTTTTTGTTGCTGCTAAACGTTGGGGCGAAAATCTTCACATCCTGATTTACACATATCCTTTAATTGAACACGATTTCACTAAAAATTCAATTGTTATTAGTTGGCAAATCAACACATCGTTTCTTTACACACTTCCACAAACCAAACATTTTATTGGCATAGAACTGAACAAAGAAACCAATCACGGGAAATTTGAAATGACTATTCGTCCGCAGGTAAAGATAAAGCTGAATAAAAAAGTTGCTTTGGGCTTTGTTACAGGTATCCCGATAAACAACAAAAGCAATGAAGGTTGCAGTTCGTTTTTGAGAATCATTTACGAACCTTAAACTATTCCCAAGTCTTTCCAGATTGCCTGTTTTACTTTGCATCATAATTTAAAATTTAAAAAGATGAAAAGAAGTTTTTTAATTGGTGCATTTGCGTTGCAACTCTTCGCAAGCACCGCTTTCGGACAAGACATTCCGCAAAGCCAAGTTCCTTCCGTTGTTGTAAACAGCTTTCAGCAAAAATTTCCAAAAGCCTTTGACGTGGAATGGGAATTGGACGGAGAAAACTACAAAGTAGAGTTTGAAACGGGTTTGCTTGGAACTGACCACGATGCGTGGTATGACAAAACAGGTAAGTTAATAAGACACAAAAAGAAAATTTCAAAAAGCGATTTGCCTCAA
Source organism: uncultured Chitinophagaceae bacterium (assembly GCA_964430605.1). Taxonomy (GTDB): domain Bacteria; phylum Bacteroidota; class Bacteroidia; order Chitinophagales; family CAIOSU01; genus CAYSGX01. Next base: position 1,117 of record CAYSGX010000169.1, on the reverse strand, counting down.
AAAGTGTTAGCGAAAATCAACAGTGATTTTAGTGGTTATCGTGTTGATGACGTGAAAAAAATCACAGAGGGTAACAAAGTAACTTACACGCTTGAACTGAAAACCTTTACAGAAGAATGGAAAGTAGCGTTTGACAGTGAGGGAAATGTTTTAAGTAAAGTTGCCGACTAAGTTGAAAAAACTGTTAGTAACCATATTCATTTCCGCTCTGTTTTTAAGCAAATGCTTTTCGCAAATCAGTCCGCCCGGATTGGGCAAAGCCCACACAGCGGATTGGTTTGCCTTTGGCATACGACAGGAATTAGATACGATTGAGGGAAAAGGTTGGCAATCCATGTCGTATATCGGCTTAGGACGAAAAAGCAATCCCAACAATTACGACCCGTTTTTCAAATCGGCAATTTTGGTAGTAAACCAAGAATTTTATCATCAGTTTCATAACGATTGGCGATATTCAATTGCATTGAGTTATCGCAGACAAGACGAATATCTTAATAATCCGCCGTATGAACACGAAAATCCGAAATTGAAACAAGAGTTCCGTTTATATGGTCGATTTTCCTATATTTTCAATGCTTCACGAATAAAACTTGTGCCGACATTCCGACAAGAATTTAGAAAATTCTATACGCCCGACTTTCAAAACACAACCGAGAATTTTCAATTTCGTTCACGTTTTCGGTTACAATTATCCGTAAACTTAAACGCTAAAAAAACGCACCGACTAATTGCAAGTTCTGAACAATTATTTTCAGTAAGCAAAGAAACTACGCTTGACCATTGGACAGACTTCAACTACCGTGAAAGCAGATTTTCGTTGTATTATTCGTATTCGCCACAAACGTTGCCTTTCATTTTCAGCGTTGGTTATATGAACAATTTAGTTGGACTAAAAAATCCGTATAACGTTAATTATTTAGCGTTTGACATTGTAATTGAAAATCCTTTTAAACTACAACAAGGAGCAAAAGAAAACATCAAAGAGAATTTTGAATAACATTGACAGCTGCACAGGGTCAAGCACATTCAAGCCCACCTACCAATTCAGACTTGCAGAAAAACTGTCCTTTCCCATATTTAAGCGATTTGGTACAAGTGGGGCTGAAGTGTTTCGTAC
>CAYSGX010000168.1:0-6763 GCA_964430605.1 uncultured Chitinophagaceae bacterium | reverse complement strand
CCAATACCCGTTCCATTAGGCGTTGCATAAATATTATTACATACAGGCTCATTAGCAGGTTGCCCCGCTACAACAGTTACGGTATCAGATGCGACACAAGAACCACCAAAAGAAACCGTTACCCAATAATCAGTTGTTTGGGTAGGGCTAACTACTATCGAAGACGTAGTTAATCCTGTACTCCATAAGAAAGTGGCACCTGCACCTGTGTTTGCTGTTAAGGTAACAGGTGAACCTGTACCACAGACAAATGGATTTGGAGGGAATATAGTAACCGGAGGAATTTGAACTACATCAACCGTTACATTACTGGTTGCGTTACAATTTGCATTAGATAAAGTAACTGAATAGGTTGTAGTAGCTTGTGGGTTAACAGTTGTAGTAGCCGTTGTTGCACTATTGCTCCACAAAATATTTACACCCGCAGCAGGCTGTGGAATAGACAATTCTACAGGCGCAGTGCTTGTAACACAAGTAAATGATGGAGATGCGACAGGCGCAGGCGCATGAAGCACATTAAAATTTACTGTAACCGGCTGCATGGCATTACCACAAACGTCTGACAACCCACTGATAGTTGCAGAATAGGCACCGTCAACAGGAGCGGAAAGCGTATAATTAACTACTAAATCAGTAAAAAATGTCCCTGTACCGCAACCGCTCCCGCTAACAGAAGTAACTGTTGCGGTAGCAGGCCCTGAAATAGTAACAGTTGCATTAGTTAATGTCGGGCAGCTAATTGGTTCAGAAGCATCAAACACAACAGTTCCTGCTGAACAATCGTTTACCACACCTGTAAAGGTGGGAGGTGTATTATCAAATATGGTTGCCGAACCACCAAAAGTTAATGTGTAACCGGTCTGGTCTCCTGTATAGTTGTTTACTAATAAAGCATAAGTTTCACCGGCATTAACATTAACACCCGGCATAAACGGCCCCTGGCTTGCAGAATAGGTAATATTTCCGTTTTGAGCAGGTAATTGTAATCCTGTAGCGCCATTCTGTGCAGAATAGTTACATCTTAAAGGTGCAACACCTCCTAAATTACATCCGGTGTTTGTGATGTTATACAATGCAAAATCATAATCTCTTTGCGTTTGCAAACTAAATGTAAATGTACCCGCAGTTTGAGCTGTAAAAATGTACCAGGCTGAGTTTGTTTCGCCTGTTAACAGACAAGTGTTGTTTGGGCTCAAATCATTAACTGTACCTCTGCCTGAATAAGAAAGGCCTTGAGTGTAAGTTTGCTGGCAAACCGGAATGGCGCCTAAACAGTTTTGTTCAGGCTGGTTAGCGCCACCGCCACCTCTTTGTCCTGAATTTGAATTGCTGTTGCTTTGATTAGCTCTGTTTGAAAGATAACGCTCTGTTTCTTTCATTTTTTGAATGGCTAATCGATTTAAACTGCTGTTTGACTGCGCGTTTGCAATTGTAGCAAAAAACACACAGAAAATGAATAATGCGGAAAACTTTAGCTTCATCATACTTTAGTTGGGTTAAAACGCTTGTAAATTCAAGTTGGATGACAAAAATAGGAAACGATACGTAATTAACAATGTTTTTGTGGTTTTTTTTTAAACAAATTATATTTCCAGCAACTAAATCTAATTGCCTAAAGTGAAATAAGTAGCGGAAAATTTATCGAAATTAATCGTGTACAAACAGTTTCATATAACCAAAAGAGGTTGTTTGACTTTTGGTTTCTGAATAAAAGAAAACAATAACCAAAACACTTTCAGTTAAAAGAGGAATATTGATGCCTTTTATTTCTAACAGGCGATTAGAAGGCGAATTGTAATTAAGCTGAACTGAAAAGGCGTTATTCTGCAACAAGTGGTTTATTTCAACATTACTGTATTTCTTCAGCCAATCAAATAAAAAATTTTGCAGGTTATTTGACTTTACCCGGCAGTTTGGTTCAGGTTTAATATTGGTATTAAGCACATTGTTATTTGCAAGCGGTGAAATATGAAACACATGTTCCGCATTATAAATATTGTACCCGTTTTTTAACAAGACGCTGGGCGTATGGTAATTGCTAAGCCTGGAACCCGTATAGGCAATAGTAATATTATTATCTATACAGTATTGCTGCCTGAATACTTTCATGTCGTGAAAAAGGCCTGAACTTCTGTATTGAGATAATACGGCTGCCATTGATGTGTACATTTCCCCATTAATTATTTCAAAAACAAATGCTCCAACATCAACTTCATTCTTCTTCATAATGAAACCAATGTTGTTCTTATTACTGCCATCGTAAAGCTTGGTATAATATGAAGCATAACAGGCCGCTTCCTTATCTTTTGGTATTAAATGGGCAACTAAAGGAGTTTTATAATAACCAATCGGGTCGTCATACATGCCTTCATAAACCAGCTTATAAAACCGCTCAACCTGATTTACTTTCCCTTCATAAGCCTCGAATGACAAGCCTTCATTTTTATATGGTGCAACAAGCTGCTTTGAGTAATCTACTTTAACATTAAGTACCGAATGAGAATAGAAAAAAGGCATACAGCATTTCTCTAATACTTCATTCATTTCGCCTTCAAACTTCGCGTCAATTTTCAGCCTGAACAAATCTACTTTATTTTCAAGCGCATACTTCCTGATTTCGTTGGGATGAGGTAATTTATTACCCGTGCATCTGAAAATATTCAAACCCAAAAAATCACTCTCGTATTCAGACTTAAAATAATTATTCATCAACCTACTATTTAATTACATTTGCAATTCATGAAAAAAAGTACCGCGAAAAATCAGGGTATAAAGCAAAGCAAAAACTTTTCATTTAGCAACAAGCGTGTATTTATTTGTATAGCGGGAATAATTGTTTTCACTCTTTTAGCTTATTCTAATTCATTTGGCAATTTATTTAATTACCGCGATGACGATATTTATGTTTTAGACAATCATCTTATTAAGGACTTGTCATGGGGCGGGCTGAAAAATATTTTTACCGAACTATATTACAACGGGCATTTGCCGTTGACCATTTTATCGCTGGCAATTGATTACCATTTTTGGGAACTGAATGCTTTTGGTTATCATATAACAAGCTTTCTGCTTCATGCCATTAATATCTTTTTAGTTTACAAATTTATCAATGAATTATCGGGCATAAAGCAGGTTGCTTTACTTACCGCTTTTATTTTTGCAGTGCATCCTACAGGTGTACAATCTGTTTCGTGGATTTCAGAAAGAAAAAATGTTTTGTATGCTACTTTCTTTCTTGTGTCGCTTATTCAGTATGTAAAATATGTGAAACTCGGTAAAGCAAATCATTTAATATTATCGCTCCTATTTTTCATTTTCTCAGTTGCCTCTAAATGGGCGGCCTATACCCTTCCGGTGGTTTTAGTGGCAATTGATTTTTATTTAGGCAGAAAAATTTCAGCGAAAAATATTTTAGAGAAAACCGTATTCCTGACAGTACCTTTTATCTCTTATTACCTGCATATTAATTCGGGAGCGGATGTTGAAAAAAGATTTACTTTTTATGACCGGATATTCTTTGGCACTTACTCTTATTTGAGCTATATTTTTAAGGCTGTTCTGCCTTTTAATTTATCTACTATTTATCCATTTCCTAAAAAAACAGGCAACGAAATTCCGCTTATATTTTACTGGTCGTTTCCTGCGGTAATTGCTTTTACAGGTTTGCTTGTTTACAGAATTTACAAGTATAAATTTCTTAGAAAAGAAATCATTTTCGGCATGTTGTTTTTTACTGTAAACATTGCAATGGTGCTGAATGTTTTAATGTTTATTGGGGGGCATGAAATGATGGCCGACCGTTATGGTTACATATCATTCATAGGTATATTTTTCATTATTGCCCATGTTGTATTTCATTTATGGGAAACCCGCTATAATTACCGAAACATCATTTCAGCAGTAATGGCGTTTTATTTTATTTTTCTTTCAGGATATACTTTTGCCAGAAACAAAGTATGGTATGATACCATAACCATATATAATGATGCTTTGGAAAAATACCCGCTTACTCCCATTGCCCATTTAAATAAGGCAAAATACTATGTCATAAAAAACCAATCTAAGGAAGCGCTGGATGAGTTGAATTATTGCACAAATAATTTTTCGTATTATGAGCACTGCTTTTTGGAAAGGGCTATACTGTATTATAATAATGGCATGTACGAAAATGCCAAAGCTGATTTTAAAAAAGTAATTTCAATAAACCCCAATATCCCTGGTGCTTACAGTTACATCGGAATGATTGAAGTAATCACAGGTAACTATAAAGAAGGCATTGTTTATTTTGAAAAATATATCTCGCTAAACGAAAATGACGCGATGGCTTATAATAATATAGGCTACGCCTATAATAGTTTAAATAAACCCGGTTTAGCTGAAAGTTTTTATAATAAATCGTTGGCATTAGATGCTGATTTACTATTGGCTTATATAAACAGAGGCTGGTTATATATTTCTTTAGAAAAGTATGATAAAGCTGTAAATGATTTCACTGCTGCCAATAAATTAGACCCGAAAAACGGTTTGATTTATAATAACAGAGGCTGGGCTTTATACAACGCACAACAGTATGAAAAGGCAATTAGTGATTTTAATATGGCTATACAATATGATGCCGAATTAAACTACAGCTACTATAACAGGGCTTTAACATATTTTGCATTAAACAACAATGATAAAGCCTGTGCTGATTTACAACTTGCCATAAAACTGAATCATCAAGATGCTGCTGTTTTATTTCAGCAGAGGTGTAATTGGTAAATAATTGAAACTACTTCTTAGGGCAATTTTTACACTGCTTGCTCTTCTTGTATTTTTTACAACACTTGCTTTTAGAACAGCAATAGCTCATAGCAGTACAAACAGGCAATTGAATATCACCCGTATTTGGCAGATTGTGAGTTTTAATTTTTTGCTTCAGCATAACAGAGGCAAAAGTAATGAAAAAATCGTTATTTAGACTAATTACAAATAGAAAAGAAACTATTATGATTTTTCAATCGACATAAAATCAAACTATTCTGTTGATAATTTCATTTTACTTACACTTTTTTTATTCGGATTTATTCTTTTAACAACCAGTCTATTACATTTACTTTTTGTATTCCTTTGTAAGAACTTTCAGGTTCTACGTCCATTGTAAGCAAGGTTCGTTTGTTATAATCTTTTATAAGCTCGAACGGACGTATTTCCCGTTGCCAAACCGATTCTTCTCTTGTGCTCCACGCTACTTGGTAATATTCTCTGTCGCCTTGCGGAGTTTTTACCACAAAATCAACTTCGGTATCATTTGCTTTGCCGATATACACTTCATTACCTCGTCTTATCAGTTCCAAATAAACAATATTTTCCAAGTTATGCCCTAAATCACGGTCGGATTTTTCTCCGATAAAAAATTTTTTGAAGCCCAAATCAACGGTATAATATTTCTCTTGCGTCATCAGCAATTGCTTCCCTTTCACATCAAAACGCTTTATTTTGTAAAATAAATAACACTCGGTCAAGGCATCAATATAATTGCCAATCGTGTTGTGCGATATTTTTATTTCTGCCGATTGTAAGGTATTCGTTATTTTTTTTGGAGAAATAGTTGAACCTATCGAATCGAAAAGAAATGTGGTTGTTTTGTCGAAATAGTCCTGATTTTGCCATTTATAGCGTGTCAATACATCTTTTTGAATGATATTGTCGATGACTCCTTTTACATAATTTTTAATATTGTGTTCAGGCAGTTCTATTGTTCCGGGCAATCCGCCATTCTGCATATATTTAGCAAACAATAAATCGGTACGGGAAATATCCTCTTGTGTAAGCAGATATTCTTTGAACGAAAACGGCAAAATATGAATAGCATAATACCTGCCTGTCAGCAAAGTGCCAAGTTCACTACTCAATAAATAGGCATTTGAACCGGTAACATATACATCTATATTTGGTTTTACATACAAACCATCCACCAAACGCTCAAACTCTTTTACATTTTGAACTTCATCCAAAAAGGCATAACACGGCTTTGATAAATCAAGTTGATGGATAATGTGGTAATATAAACCGTCCAAATCATTGAGCCATTTGTGGTTTTCAAAATCCTCAAAATTCAGAAAGACAATTTGGCTATCCTGTACGCCTTGTGTTTTCAGGTAATCACGAAACATTTGCATTACGGTTGATTTTCCGCAACGCCTTACGCCCGTGAGCATCTTTATCAGGTTTTTATCCCGAAGTCCGATGAGTGTGTCTAAATAATCTTGCCGTACAATTTGTTTCATCTTATTTACTTTTCAGACCAAACTTTACAGAATTTTTAAGTTTGGTCTGCGAATATAGTGAATTTCGATAGACCAAACTTTATGAAAACAAATAATTTGGTCTATCTGTTAGTTTTCTTGTATTTGCCAAAACTTGCTGTTTTTTACAAGTTTTAGAAAATTGTTTATTTTGTTAGTTGGTAAAATCTTTAGTTATTCGTTTCTCGCCAACAGACAACGACCAAAATGTTGCCTGCCTATTTCAATAATTTTCGTTTTTCAACGTCTTGCAATATGCTCATTTGCTGAATGGCAATTTTGTTGAGTTTTATCAGTCGTTCTTTTTGCGATATTTTTTCATTGATAAAAACTGCGTTCAGATTTTCCATATTTGACAGGCAAATCAGTTCGTTGATTGTCGCATAATCACGAATATTACCTTTCAGGTCGGGATTTGCTTCCCGCCATTGTTTGGCTGTTATTCCAAACAGGGCAACGTTCAGCACATCGGCTTC
>CAYSGX010000167.1:5846-6768 GCA_964430605.1 uncultured Chitinophagaceae bacterium | reverse complement strand
TCCGCCACCACCAAGTGGTTTCAAACCAATAACGGCTTGCTGATTGCTGTTAAACCCGCCTGTTCCGCCACCTGCTCCCAGCGATGTAGGGTCAAGGCTGTTTAAGGAAAAATAACCGTCACTGTTGCCTCCCCAGCCCCAGTTCATGTGAAAGAAATTGTTGTTGTCATATCCGTCACATACCCAAGTATGTCCGCCTCCCTGCCCTATGCCTGCATATTGTAAAGGGCGGCTGTTATCTAATTCTGTTTTAAGGAGATTTACCCAGTTAACATCTGAATAGTTTCTTCTTTCAACGCCTCTCAACGTTGAAGGGTCATAGCCGAAATAGGTTTTGTAAGCATATTCGGAACAAGCCAGTATTGGCGACTGAGAAGAAACAACATAAGCCGCACTGCCTCCGGTTGCCCCAACTCCATAATTCATTTCAACCGCCACTCCACAGTGATACATTAATGTAGCCACTGCCTGATTCGGACTGCTCAAATAATTCGGCATTTGATTCCATTGATAGGTAGTGCTGCCGAAGTTGGCGTTTTGTGTGCCGTAATTTCTGTCGTTATATGAATGAAAGCCTGTTCCCTGTGCCGGATAATTCCAGTATTTCATCAGCATAGCCATTGCTGTTGCAACACAGCCGGAAACGGTTCTTTCACCATACATAGGGTCGTAAGGACAAAGGGCATTTTGATAAGGAGACTGGTTCCATTTTTGCGCTACCAAAGGACTTACAGCATTAGCATCTCGAAGCGGACCAGGTTCATAATCGTTAATGTTATGATAGTAATTATACCATTGCTTGGTTATTTCAGCAGTAGTTTCTGTTATGTTTTCTTTTACATAGAGAATTTGTGAAGCATAATTGTCTATCCATTTTCTTGTGGCAGGGGCTAAATTTTCTGATGTAAAATTCCCTTCGGTT